>CBDDRH010000109.1:0-42753 GCA_965233025.1 uncultured bacterium | reverse complement strand
CTGAACGCCGTCTCTGGCAGGAGGGCATACTGGATTGGAGCGCGTTCCTCCGGTCTCCGACCCTCCCCGGCATCTCCTCGTCCAGAAAAGAGTGGTATGACCGCGAACTCGCCACCGCCCAATCGCGCCTGGAAGAAGGCGGCGCGCACTTCTTCGGCACGTGCCTGAAGAGCCGGGAGCACTGGCGCCTCTTCGAGACGTTTCGCCCGCGCACGCTCTATCTGGACATCGAGACGACAGGGATGTCTGCACGCGAGGGACACGTAACGGTGGTCGGATTATATCGCAACGGACATATGACAAGCCTAGTCCGCGGGGAAACGTTGACGGAAGACCGATTGTACGCAGAACTGGAACAGACAGATCTCCTCATTACATTTTTCGGCAGCGGATTTGACATTCCTTACTTGCAGGCAAAATTTCCCCGGTTAAATTTTAAGAAACCGCACTTCGATCTGTGCTTCGCGGCGCGCCGACTCGGCATGCAGGGCGGGTTGAAGCACATCGAGCATGAAGTCCAGATTGCGCGCGAAGCCGATGTGGTGGGACTCGACGGATGGGAAGCCGTTCGCCTCTGGCATCAGTGGCGCGCGGGAGACGAGGCCGCACGCGATCTGTTGCTGAGGTACAACACGGCCGATACCAAAAATCTCGAACCGCTCGCAACCTTGCTCTACGACCAGATGGTCGCGCGATTCGGCCCGCTTTCTGTAGGATATCCACCGGCCCGTCACCGCACGCCGGCTGAGGTCGTTTCGTGACACAACCCCAGCAGTGGACTGGAGTCGGTCGAACCGAGACGGGTTATGTTCGAACGTCGAATCAAGATGCACTGGCCATCCTGAATGACTGCGGCGTCTGGATCGTAGCAGATGGGATGGGGGGTCACCCGGCAGGAGACCTCGCGGCACAAACCGCCGTGGCCGTGGCCACACAGCGAGCGCGGGAACGAACGGTCTGGCTCCGCGAGCACCCAAGCGCGGCCGCCGAGTTCGTGGCAGACCTCGTCACGAGCGCCAACCGGCGAATCCATGAGCTCATTCTGGCGAAACCGTCCTTGAAAGGAATGGGCACAACCTTCGTCGCGTTGGCGATCACGCCGACATCGATGCCAGTGGCTCATATCGCCCACCTGGGAGATAGCCGCGCCTACCTCTATCGAATGGGCCAACTCAAGCAATTAACGCGCGATCACACCCTCGTCGAAAAATGGGTGCAGCGCGGTCAGATCGATGCGGCTGCGGCGCTCACCCATCCTGAACGACACGTCTTGACCAAAGGCCTCGGCATGGGCATCGATATGAAACCGGAGCTGACCTCGACGCCGGTGACCCCGCACGATCTGATCATGCTCTGCAGCGACGGGCTCACAAAAATGTTGGAGGACGCAGACATCGCATTGATCTTCTCCCGCGCGAACGACGATCCTCGCCGAGCCTGCCACGACCTGATCGAGCAGGCGCTGAGCAGAGGGGGAGAAGATAATGTGACGGTGATCGTCGTGGCGTGCATGACGCCTGCCAATACGGGCTTAATCATTGACAAGACCCTATCGGCTCTGTAGCCTGAGCATCTAGCCAGACAATCTTTCCTCCCGTTTCCCTTGTGAACCAGGCTGGAGAATCATCATGCGTCTGTCCGTCCTGTTTTGCCTCATTGTGTATATGCTTATCGGAGGAGTCTACGAGATTCCCTCAGCCATGAGCGGCACCGCGGATAACACCGAACTCGAAGCGACGGTTCGAGCCCTCGTGCGGGCCAATGCCGAGAAGGATTTGCCTACCATGTCCAAGCTTATGGCCCACGACGCCGATATCACTAGCTATACCATCGGAGGCCGAAAATACGTGGGATGGACTGACCTAGAGCGAGATATCAAGGAGGAGTTTGCAAAGGTCGCTGCCCTTGACCTTCCCATTTCCGAACTCAAGGTGTGGTCGAAGGGAGATATTGGATGGTACACGATGGAACTGGACTATGTGCGCGTGCTCGGTGAGGGATCGAACCAGCAACGCGCCGTCCTGCCGTTACGAGAAACTGGTGTGCTTGAACGTCGAAACGGCCAGTGGATCCTCCTGTCCTGGCATGAATCCCTTCGCAATGCCAGCGGCGCGCTGCCTGTCGATGATCGGACGAAAACCGCTGCGCCACGTACCGTCGCTTCATCAGTCGGCCAATCCGTCGCCTTTGATTTGAGCGGAGAATGGGACATTCTCGAGGTTGAGGACGATAAGCGCTACAAGGCCACGCTCAACAAAGCGGGTAACGGCCCCTATACTCAACACGGGGGACGATTCGTCACCACGAAGTATGCCGACCGTCTTTGGCAAGGTACCTGGCAGCAGCCAGGCAACGATCGAGAAGGAGAGTTTGAACTCCTCCTGTCTGAGGACGGAACTCAAGCCAAAGGCGTGTGGTGGTATTCGCGGGTTGGCACCCAGAAGAATATTCCTCCCCGCGAACACGGCGGGACATACCTGTGGAAGCGGCTCACACCCGTCCCCCCATCAAAATGATTCGATCTGCCGCCTATTCTCGGTCGAAGCCCGTCTCCCCCCGCAGCGGCTCAATCTCTGATAGTTCATCAAATTTTGGAGGACCTATGCTCCGTCTTTTGTTGTGCCTTCTCGCTCTATGCATAGGATCGCCTGCATTTGCATCGGGTGGTCACGATCACCATGCGGTCCCGACGCTCAAGAATCAAACGGCTACGACCGTCACGATTCAGGACAATGTCGTAACCCTCACGTTCGGTCCTATCGACCTCCCGGCCGCTCACGAAGGAGAGCTAGCCGCGTCGATGCCCAAGCATAACTTTCAGCTTCCAAAAGATATGTATATGGTGGGATACAAGACTGCGGTCTTCACCAAGGAAGGGAAGCCTCTCCCCAAGAACTATCTCCATCATGTCTTGATGCTCAACAACAGCAAACCGAGCGTCTCATGCGAGGGTGAACCGTTGTTCTTTGCGGGAGCAGGACTGGAGATGACCGAGACGCGCTTCCCGGAAGGCTACGGGGTCAAGCTCGCCAAGGGGGATCACCTCATGTCGATCGTCGCGTTCTATCATAAGGCGCCGATTACCAAAGATGTGATGGCGACCTTTACCATGTACATGGCGCCCGAGGGCGCTCCCGTCAAAGAAATGGATGTGTATCAGGTGGGAATCAATATTGTGTGCTTCAGCAAGTTCTCCCAGCGAGGCCCCGACCAGACCGATGAAGGGATTGAGATTACAGCCGGAGTCCAAACTCACAGTGCTCCTCTCAAATTTTCGATGGATGGCTGTGTGAAATTTGCCTATCCGCACGGGCATGACGAACTCCTCATGATCGGGCTGGACAACAAGACCAAGAGACAGACCCTGCTGCGGACGGTTCCTGACGTCACCCAGGACGGAACCTTCCGTGAGTTTCTCCCGCATCAAGTGTATAAGGATAGCCAGGGATTTCCTGTGACGAAGGCTGATGACTATGAAATGATTATGGTCCATCACCATCCCCTGCAGAAACAAGAGCCACACCATGGGATGGGAAACTATTTGCTGTACATGACCCCTGGCGCTTGCCCCGCGACACCTAATACGCCACTCGCCAAGTAGCAACAACACTCCCCTCCATTACCCGCCGCGCAGTGTGGTGGGTACACGACGGCTTTTCGCGTAGCCTACGCCCTGTATCCCTCCGACTCCGTTCAATTTTGTTCGCCATCAAAATCCGCAACGGCTCCCCCCTACCAAAGAAGGAGCCCATGACACCGCATGTAGACTGGGTTTCGTCACTCCGCTTGTGATATTCACATCTTCATTCTCAGACGCATACCCAAGTCGCTTGGCATAGAAGCGCGGGGGCTAGTGTGTCTCAGATCACGTGAGGGTAAACCTTGTGATATCGCTCTGGGACTAGGTTTGCTCGAATTCCCAGGAAGCACAGGGATATCTTGATGCCACAGAATGAGCCGGTCACCATCCTGATTATCAGCGAACACGCTGAAGCCATTAAACTCATTACCGTCAGTCTGCGCGGATTCATTCCTGGCTGCCGCGTGGATGTCGCCTATTCCGTGGAAGAAGCTCGTGCCTGGGCGTCGTCACACGAATGGACCCTCATCCTCATCGACGAACAGTGTCTCTCCGAGAACCATACCTCCTTGCCCGGTGAACTGAAACGCCGCGCACCCTATGCAGGGATTATTCTGCACAGTGACCGCTTCGACTCAGCCTCTGCAATTCAAGCACTCCAAGCCGACGTTGACTTTTTTCTCTCGAAACAATCTCCGGCCTTTCTCACGGAACTCCTATTCTGTGCCAAGGAAGCCATCGAAAAATATTATCTGCGAGTGGCCCTGGACCACGAGCACGAACGCCATCATCGGCTCACCGAATTACTCAGCGACGTCGTCTACGAACTGGATGCCAGCGGCTGCTTTGTCATGATCAGTCCCGGCATTGCCACACTCTTAGGCTTCTCTCGCGACGAACTCATCGGATTGCCCTATACCACGCTCGTTCCACTCGGCCAAGAGTCGGTGGCTCGGTACCGTCTCAACGAACGCCGCTCCGGAGCACGGGGTACCAGCCGTTTTGAATTGGCCTTGAAGCGGAAGTTCACACAGGGCACCACACCGCTGACTCTCACGGCGGAGGTCAATGCTAGAGGGCTCTATGACTCCCTTAGCCGGTTTCTCGGGACGGTAGGGTTGATCCGCGACCTTTCTCAATCCAAACAACACGACAGTACGATTCATCAACTTCGCGAGCAACTCCAGCATAGAGATGCATCGCTTGCGCTGGCTGAGCGAGCCACACTGCTGTCCCAACAGCTGCACGATCCATTGGCCTCGCTGCTGGCACAATCCCGGCAACTCCTCGCCAGCATTCGTGACGCACGATTGGATGACCAAGCTGAAACGCTGGCTGGCCATGCCGCCGAAGCGACGAAACTCGGAGCACAATTGACGCAGACCCTCCGCGAAAGAGCAGCGCACACATTCAGCTACACGATCAACGATGTCCTGAACGGTGTACTCGCCTCCTTAATCCCGGGCAGTGAGTATGACACAGGCATCATACGGCAATTCTCCCCCGACCTTCCCCACCTCGTCGGCAATCGCGAACAGATTGCGAAACTCGTGCACTCGCTCTTGACCTACGCGCACACCTATATGCTGACGGTCGGCCGCACGCATCGACTCATCGTACGCACGCGCACAGTGAGAGCTTCCTCCGGCTCAACAGACGCCCCCACCCTATTTCCCCTCGCCTCGCCTGCCGAGGTCGAAGTCGAGCTGCTCGAATCTGACATGGTATGGTCACCGGCATCTCCAGCCACTTCACTCCCCTCTATTGATCTCCTCGATTCGTATCAGCTCGTCCGCCAATTGGGTGGCGCCTTGGATTTCTCGGCACCGATGCAGGGTCCTTTTCGCATCATCCTCCGTCTTCCGACTGACTCGCCTCCGACCCCCAAGACGCTCGGACTCCCGACCACCGTCCCTGCCACCCAGCCCGAACGTGCTCCTGAAACGAAGAGCGCGGCAACAACGGCTGTGCCGACAACCGTTTCAGGCAATCGACAACAGGAACGGCGCTCTTCACTCCGAACTCCCACTACCCTGCCAGCCACGATCACCGTCGGGTCAGCGACGTGGAACGGCACCATTTCCAACTTCAGCTTTGGGGGGGCTTGCATCACGCTTCCCGGCGACTTCCCCACTGTCTCGCCACAAGACGCCTATGTCGTAGTCAAGACGGCTGTGGGCATTCTCGAATTACACGGTAGAGCACAGGAGCGCTCCATCTCACTCCAAAGCAAAACGCCAGCCTCTCAGCTGATTGTGACGTTTGAGCCTCCCAAGTTAGAAGAAGGCGCCGTGCTGACCTCGCTGGTCCAGGCTGCGCAGGAGCAAACTCTGCCCTTCTCCCTTGAAGTCCTGCTCGCGGCAGAGTCGCAGATCGAACAGACGGCCAGTAACTCCCTGCCAATCGAACAGGGAGATTACGACTTCCGTGAGGCCATACGGGTGGTTTTGCAACTCCCAGTTCGACTTGATCTCACAGATCCGGCAGGGAAAAATTACCGGCTCGAAGCGCTCACCGCCAACCTCAGCCGAGACGGCGCCTGCCTTCATCTCAACGCTCGCCCCGAACTCCTGAGTGGTACTGCGACACTGCACTTCGCCGTCACGCAAACACAGAAACACCCCGGGACCCATGAACCCGGCGCGCCGGACGCTGCACTGTTCTCCCGAATAGTCTGGTCGGCTCCAGATCCCGCCACTCCCACAGAGTTTCGGCGCCAAGACTCCGATCCTGCCCTTCGAGTCGGCCTCCGCTTTCAGAACCTCACGCCGTATGCGGAACGGGAAGTGAACCGTGTCATCCAACAACATCTCACGTCGGCAGACGAATCGGACTCTTCCGCACAGCCGGCGTCCGTGGTGAGTATTCCGCGAGAATGTCGAAATCTACGCGGCCAGACGATTGTGATCGCCGACGACCATCTTCGTCAGCCGCTTACACCAAACACACCGGTCGTGATCATCGCTCCAGGCTATGGCCAAACCGCGTTGGATGCCAGTACCTTGGCCTGCTACCTGGCGCATCACCGGCTCCGTGTCTTGCGTTATGACCACACCAACCACGTGGGGCTGAGCGACGGCGAGCTGCAGCAGACATCATTACGGAGCATGCAAGCCGACCTCCTAAAAGTTGTGGAATTTGTGCAACATACGTGGCCAACCGCCCCGCTTATCGTCATGGCGAGTGACATGACCGCGCGCGTCGCGCTCAAGATGGCGGTGCAAGCCCATCCTCTGGACCTGCTGCTCTTGATCAATCCGGTCGTCGATATTCAGGCCATGCTCCTGACAGTTCATGGACATGATCTCGTAACCGATTACCGATATGGAGTGCGCCGCGGCATCGCCAATCTGCTCGGGCTCAACCTCAATGTTGATCGCTTTGTCGGCGATATCATTGGCAGCCACTTCACGGACCTGGCCTCCACGATTGCGGACCTGCGTCTGCTTCGCTCTCCATTAGCCATTCTCACGATTCCCAGTAGCCCACTCGGGCCATTGCCTCCAGCTGACCTCCCCCAGGCGTTTCTCAACGCGCTGGGATCCCATACCCGTCTGGCAATAGCCTCGACGCCGCTGACTAACCAGAGTCTCCTTCTTGGCGAACCACATCCCCAAGCCTTCCGACAGATCCTGGAGCAAATCGCCGTGGCTGTCTCCCTACCGGCCGTTCCAACTGAATTCCACGCACAAACCCGCCGCATGCTGGCCCGTCAACAGCGCATCGAGATGGAGCGCACCCGCCTTCGCCACAATCTCTCGCAGATCACGCGTACAGCCCTGAGGATCGCATATCTTCAACAACTGTCCCAGCTCGGGAACCTTCATGAGTACTGGAAGCTCCTGGACGATCTCTACCGGCTACTGAATCCTCTTAAGCCGGGCTCCGTACTCGTGGACGTAGGAGTCGGCCACGGTGATTTACTCCGAACTACAATGGTCAATCAGGCCTATCGCTCGCGACAGCGTGGATGGAGCCCGGAGCGTCCCGTTCACGTGGTCGGGCTGGAAGACTCTCAAGACTCGCTGACACAGGCCCGACAGAGTCTTCATGCTTTGCACCGGGAACTCGACAGCGACTTCTCGAGCACTCTCACAATCTATCCCCCTATGACTACCGACTGGGTACAGGCGGACTGGACGCAGGGCCTTCCCTTCAAGGACCATTCACTCCATCGCATCGTCTGCAATCTGTCACTCCCGTTCGTCCCCTCTCCACTGGTCACGATTCGAGAGCTGTACCGCATGCTCCATCCTGAAGGGCGCCTCGTCCTCACGGTCTTCCATCCAGACACCGATCTCTCGGTGCTCTACCGCCAGCATCTGCACAGAGCGAATCAGGATGAATTTAGCCCGCAAGCCCAGATCGTCCTACACCATCTTGGGCGACTCAGGGAGGCCATCCGGCAAGGATTGCTGCACACCTTCGACCGATCCTCATTGACTTCGCTCCTCCAGCAAGCCGGAATCCTCATATCCCACATCCGTCCGGCGCTCAACGGGCATGTCCTCCTAGCCGTTATTGAAAAAGATAAATCCGCTAGCTGAACGTACCCTGGCCGTGTATACTCCCACCCGTACATCTTTGTACACATAACCATTTCATGCTCCATTTGCATGTCCCCAGTCGGGTTGCATGGTACATCTGCGCTCCCTGTTCGCTATGACATCACGCTCACCAAATGCCGATATCTTGCCGCCTTCTCCCAGCGAGCTATTAAACATCGTCACACGGTTTTCGGCCGAACTGGGAACGATGACCGATCTGACGACACTCGGGAATTGTATTATCCAAGAGCTGTGTCGCGCAGGCGCCGCGACCCACGGGACACTGTTCCTACTGGATCGCGAGCATGAATACTATCGCCGCGCCAACATGGTTGGCCCAGTTGCCTCCACGCTCATGCCTCCGACGCTGGCCATGAGCCATCCCCTGCCCCAATACTTGATTGCAACCAACCGGATTATGACGCAGGCCGACTCAGCTGTAGACCTCCAAGGGACTGCCTCCGGAGCCGGCGCACGCGCAGCCATGGAAACCATGCAGGTCACACGCGTCGTGCCACACCTCATTAAAGGCCGTCTCATCGCCTTCTCACTGCTTGGCGCTGCACAGCCGTTGGATGGAGAAAATCCGCTGACCAGGTCTATGCTCGCCGCGCTGGCACAAACCGCCACGAATGCGCTGGACACCATCGTGCTCTACGAGGACCTCCATCGCTCGCACACACTCATGAAGCGTACGGATCGGTTGAAATCCCTTGAGACGATCGCCGGCGGCTTCGCCCATGAAATTAGAAACCCCCTCACGTCGATTAAAACATTTATCCAATTGGCCCCTGAACGAAAAGACGACCCCCAGTTTATTCAAGAATTCAGCAAGGTGGTGCTCGACGACGTGTATCGGATCGAACGGCTGATTCAGGAAATCCTCGACTACTCCCGATACATGGAACCCAAGCTGACGGACGAGGACTTCAACGACATTGTCGCCTCATGCTTGTATTTCATTGATGTCAAAGCAGACAGCCATGGAATCAAGATTGAAAAAGAGTTGGCGTCCGACCTGCCTCGTGTCATGCTGGACCGGCAGCAGATCAAGCAGGTCCTCCTTAATCTTCTCCTCAATGCCATGGACTCGATGGCAGAGGCAGGTGGGCGTTTGCGCGTTCAGACTCGCAGGTTGATGAAGCCGGGAGGGCACGACTGGGTTCACATCGAGATTGAAGATAACGGTGAGGGAATCCAGGAAACAAACCTCGAACACATTTTCGACCCATTTTTTACGACCAAACACGAGAGCGGGGAACATGAAGGAACGGGACTCGGCTTGACGATTGTCCATCAGATTATTCAAGAACATCACGGCAATATCCGGGTAAAGAGTTCGGTCGGTGTCGGCACCACGTTTTTCGTGAGCCTGCCCGCGTTACCCGCATAGCCGACGACACCAATGGATACCAGCATGAAAAAACGAGTGTTGTTGATCGATGACGAGGCCCGGGTTCGAGCCTCATTGAAGACGGTACTGGAGCCGACCTACGAAACGATCCAAGCCGCAGACGCCAAGGAAGGCCTCGAGCTGTTTCGTAAGGAAGCTCCCCATTTGGTCCTCCTAGATGTGATCCTGCCTGGCACCGACGGACTTTCGGTACTCCAAACCCTGCGCGCCGAAGACCGTACGGCGCCGGTCATCATGCTGACAGGAACGAAATCGGTCAAAACCGCCGTCGATGCCATGAAGTTCGGAGCGGCCGACTACCTCTCGAAACCATTCGATGTGGAAGAACTCCGCATTGTCGTCGAACGCGCGCTAGCAGACCAGGAACTCCAACGTGAGGTGAAACAACTCCGTGCGCAAGTCGTTCGACGCTATGCCTTTCACAACCTGATCGGCAAAAGCCCGTCGATGCAGGACATCTACACCAAGATCGAACAAGTCGCCGATAGCCGCACGACCGTCCTGATCACCGGAGAAAGCGGCACGGGAAAGGAACTGGTCGCTAAGGCGCTTCACTTTAACAATACCAGCAGGCGCGAGCGCCCCTTCATCGCACTGAATTGCGCAGCCCTTCCTGAAACGCTCATCGAGAGTGAGCTGTTCGGCCATGAGAAAGGCTCGTTCACGGATGCCACGGCTCGTCGAGTCGGGCAATTTGAGCTCGCCAATACCGGCACACTCTTCCTCGACGAAATCGGCGACCTCAGCGCCATGACGCAAGCCAAGCTGCTGCGCGTGTTGCAAGAACGAGAAATCACCAGAGTCGGTGGAGTCCAATCCATTAAGGTAGATGTGCGCATCGTGGCGGCGACGAACAAGAATCTCGAGGAGCTTGTTCGCAAAGGGCAATTCCGTGAAGACCTCTACTACCGCATTAACGTCATTGCGCTGTATTTACCCCCACTCCGGGAACGTGGTGAAGACGTTCCCCTCCTCGCCAAACATTTCTTGGCAAAACGAATTGAAGAAGACAACCGGCCGCCCCAAGAATTTTCCAAAGACTCCGTTGATCTTCTGTCCCGCTATCCCTGGCCGGGCAATGTGCGAGAGATGGAGAACATCATCGAACAGGCGTTTATTTGGTCCAAGGGATCGGACACCATCACTCCCGAGCATCTCCCGAACATTCTCAAGAACGACACCCGATCCACTTCACTCCGCGATGATACCCTCGCTGGGCGGCTGTCGCTCGAAAAAGCCGTGATGGAATTCGAGCGCGAAATTATCTTGGATGCCCTCAAGCGAACGAACTACATCCAAACCCATGCCGCCAACCTATTGGGAATCAGCCGCCGGATGCTGAAGTACCGCATGGACACGCTGGGAATCGGCCGGCCCGATCAGGAAGTGACCGCCGAACCCTCGACCGTAGTGCAGGAATAGCACAACCACTGCCCCCTCTGCGTCTTTTTTGCACAGTTTCGTAAAAGACTTCCTCGGGATGTACGTAGAGTTTCGTTCAAGAAAACTACATATGGGCTTCAATCATACACGAGCCACATTCTATGGGGATATGAATGCTAACCCACTGAAAAGGAATAGGAATTGCTTTACTTTCTAAGTAATTAGCGGTAGAAGATATCCTTATGAGCTTACCTGTCACTTCTGAGCCCGTGAAGAAGAAGCCGACCTTGCTCGTGATTGACGACGAGGCAGGACCTCGTGATGCGCTGCAAGTCATTCTTCGCCCCTTTTTCAATATCCAGGCAGCGGAATCAGCCAGCGCAGCAATTGAGGTGCTGAACTCCCAGTCGATCGACATCATCACACTTGATCAGAAGCTTCCTGATCGTCAGGGCATCGATCTCCTTCAGGACATCAAGCATCACCACGCCAACATTGAGGTCATCATCATTACCGGATACGGCAGCTTAAAGTCTGCCATGGAAGGCATACGCTATGGCGCTGCCGGCTACCTGCTCAAGCCCTTCAACGTCACGGAATTGCTTTCCCTCATCAACCAGACACTCGAAAAGAAACAACGGCTCGATTTTCTCAGGCATTTCATTGGGACATCGACCGGGCTTTGGGGATCAGAAACTGAATGCGCGCAAGACTGGAAAGAGTTGCGCACGGGATATCAGGCGATTGGAAAACCGGCATTAGACTTTGTGTCCAGCTCCGAATCCATACCGGATCTTCTCCCTCTACTCTCCGACCTGCTTGAGGCTAAAGATCGCCAATTGCTCAACCACTGCAGTCGAGTCAGTTTCTACGCTACACTCTTGGCCAACCGCATCAACCTGACGCTCGCTGAACAGAAATCGTTGGCACTGGGAGCGTTCCTCCACGACATCGGCAAGATCGGGCCTGAGCCTTATCAATTTGCCGACGATGAAATCGCTATAACCGGGGAGTCTGTCGGCAATCGGCACCACCCGGAGCAGGGTGCGAAACTCGTAGTACCGCTCGCACTTCCGGCTGAAGTAGGACAGATTATTGCCTATCACCATGAACGGTGGGATGGTTCAGGCTATCCATTTGGGCTTCAAGAGGAAGGAATTCCTCAACTGGCTCGCATTGTCTGTCTAGCCCAAACATTCGACCACCTGACCGCGGAACTTCCTGGCCGGACGCCTCTCACGATTGATGAGGCCTGCCAACAGATGCGTTCGTATGCGGGCACTCACTTCGAACCAAAATTGACCGAACTCTTTGCACGGGTCGTCCAGGAATGCAAGGCATCCCTTCCTGCCATGGCGATGGCAACTAGCCCATCCGACCGATCAGACTCTTAACAGAATCTGTGCCTCACTCTAACCGCTTGCCCTTTGCCCCCGCAATGAGTTCCGCGGCTGTTTCACGCACTTTTTTCGTAATGGTCGGGCCGCTCAACATTCGGGCGATTTCCTCCTCCCGCCCCATCCCCTTCAGCACTCTGACCGACGTGGATGTCCGTTGACTCTCCAGTCCCTTCTCTACCAGCAAATGGTGTTCCGCTTGGGACGCGACCTGAGGAAGATGGGTGATGCAAAATACTTGATGGAACGATCCGAGCTTGCGCAGCCTCGTTCCCATGGCCGCAGCCACTGCCCCGCCGACTCCCGTATCGATTTCGTCAAATACCAGGACAGGAACCTGATCCATCTCGGCCAACACCGTCTTAAGCGCCAGCATGATACGCGAGAGTTCTCCACCGGACGCCACACGGCCCAACGGTCTCGGTGGCTCGCCAGGATTGCTTGAAAGCAGGAACTCCACGCGATCACGCCCTGCCGGTCCAAGCCCTTCGGCCAACTCATCGCTAGATACCGTGACCTGAAAGATCGCCTGTTCCATCTTCAACGCTGCCAGCTCTGCTTCCACGAGTGTCGTCATCCGCTTGGCCGCATCAATTCGCTTCTTCGATAACTGCTGTGCCAGCGTGTGGAGACGACGGGCCTCTTCGTCCAACAGCCCGGTCAACTCAGCCGTTCGCTCCTCACGATTGTCCAATAACTGAAGCTCCTCCTGCGCCAATCTGCCCGTTGCGACGACCGCTTCAACCGACCCTCCATACTTTTTCTTCAGCCGTTGAATCAGGTCGAGTCGGTCCTCCACAACCACCTGTCGGTCAGGGTTGGCCTCTAACTGTTCTGCATAATCTCGCAGTCGCCCGGCAAGTTCTTTGAGTTGGATCGCCGATTCCGTCACAGACGGCTCACAATCGCCCATCGTTGGGTCAGTCTGTGCCAACTCTCCAAGCGTGCGGCCGATCCGCCCCAGCCTGGTGAGAACAGCCTGCTCATCCTCCTGCAACTCGACATGAGCTTCGTGAGCCAGTTCCCTCAGCCGGTGCGCATGGACTAATCGCTGTCGCTCGCTGCGGAGCTGCTCTTCTTCATCGGGCAACAGACCGGCTTGCTCGATCTCCTGAGCCTGAAACCGCAGCATCGACTCTCGTCTTGCACGATCATCCACATCGTTCTGCAAGACATCCAACTGCGTACGCAGGTCCTTCCACCCCAGGTAGGCCTGCTCATATTTCCTGCGTAGCTCATAGAGACGTCCGAACCCATCGAGAGCGTCTAACTGTTTGGCGGTTGCCAATAGCGACTGCTGCTCGTGCTGTCCATGGATATCGACGAGGGTGCCCCCAAGCTCTTCAAGCACACGCAAGGGGCACAGGCTACCGTTGACGTACACCCGGTGGCGCCCTGAACGGGAGAGCACACGCCGAAGAATCAGGTCAGACTCGTTTCGACCGATGATGTCTTGTGACCGCAGGTGTTGAAGAAGCGGGTGGGTGTCCGGGAGGTGGAAGGCGGCTTCAAGCTGGGCCTCGTCTTCCCCGGAGCGGATCTGATCGGTCGAGGCCCGCCCGCCGACCAATAAGGCGATGGCATCAATGAGGAGAGACTTCCCGGCACCGGTCTCCCCAGTCAGGACGGTAAACCCGGACTGGAATTGAAGACTGAGTTGCTCAATGAGCGCGAAATTAACAATGCGCAACTCGGCGAGCATTGCGGCAGATGACTACAATCCTTAGGCTGAGCCGGCTGGTTGCGCCAGCAGCGAATCGATCATATCCTTGAACTGCCGCTTCGGTCTCGCCCCAACGAGTTTCTCCACGACCTGTCCATTCTTGAAAAACAGAATGGTCGGGATACTCATGACCTGATAGCGGCCTGCGACTTCGGGGTTTTCATCGGTATTGAGCTTCCGTACCTTCATCTTTCCTGCGTACTCTTTGCTCAATTCTTCTATGACAGGAGCGACCATCTGACAAGGGCCGCACCAGACAGCCCAGAAATCCACCATCACGAGTTCAGAGGCCTTGATGACCTCTACATCCCACGTTGCATCTTCGACTTTCAGTGCATCACCTGCCACGTCGCATTCCTCCTTCGCTGAGTACACAATAACAGCTGAACCCGGAGGGCATCGTATACCAGCCCTCTTCGAGGAGTCAAATCCAACAGACCGGCGCATACCATTGTCAGCGCCTTCAGGATAACCGACAACCAAGGCTGGCAGGGTGGGCAACACGCCACCGGTCAAAGTTCGAAGTGTATGGAATGTCGAACTTCAGATTTCACTTTTGCCTCTCGTCTCGCGCGCCTCGCACAAAATCTGTTCATCGTCCATACCACCCACCCATCTCAGGCTGGGGCAGGTTCGCTTGTGGCGGTCCATACGGCCCTCCAGGCACAGCCCAGGGAAGACCCTTCTCCCCGATCAGCAGCGGGCTGAGAATACTTCGAACCACTGCCGTGCCGAAACTCTCCGTCCAGCCGATCCCGGTCAGACTCAACATGAAGCTGTACTGCTGGCGGTCGGGGAACTGTAGATAAAAAAGTCCCAGTGACCAACACTTGCAGGGATTCTGATAGAGGGCGACGACATCGTACTCAGGACTCTTGCCGGTATTCACATCGTAGTAGCCCCTCGCACCAACCGTCCATCCCCACGGTGTGCGAAACGCCCCTGCCCCTGTGAGAAATTGAATTTCAGAGGTCGGGGCATAGACCTCGTTGAACGAAATCGGATTCCAGAGGTCTCCGCGACGTACGCGATTACCATCGTGCGTGAATCGCTGTCCCACTTCGAGATACCAGTAGTTGGACTGTTGAACCCGGAAGGTGGTGTTGAACTGACTCAGCGACGATCGGTAGGGATCGAAAAACGCATCGATGGTCAGATACTGGTTCGTGGCAGGCTGCTGACCCGGGACAACCCCGGCGCCTTGACCCATTGCGGCATCCGCTGACTGAGCCGCTCCGAACTTCGGAGCCGTGTTGCCGATCACAACCCGCATCCAGAGATCGGAAAACTTCTTCCCCTCAATGGCCACCGTCGCGGGCTGCAGCGGCTGTGTCGTCGTCCCGATCAGCGGGGGGACCCCAGGTGTGAAGTCTCGAGCGCTCGTTTGCACGGCGCCCACGTGATAACTTTGGGCCATCGTGAAATCCAACCAATTGAAACTGCTGTTGCCATCTTGCTCCAACAATCGGTTGCGGAGCATATAGGTCATCAGGTTTTTCTTCGGCAGATCGTCCACCTGATCGATCTGCGTCAATTGCGACTGATTCGTCGACGGGACATATTCATAGATGACGCTGGGTTCAATGGTATGCAGAAACGTATTGCCCTCGCCCGTCCTGAAGCGCCGGCTCAGCTTGGACCTCGCATCAAGCGCGGCCCAAAACGTCTCGCGATGCTGGCTTTCTGAACTGTCCACCCCTCGCGTGTAATACACTTCGCGCACCTTTACCTGGGGAGTCAGCCCTACGATGTGACCGAGATTAATGACGTCGGTCGATAGTCCTGGCACCACATCTATTCGATTCTGGGTAAATCCCTCTTCACGATAAAAGTTCACAAAATTCGCATCCCCGCCCAACAAAACCGGCGAATTGAACATTGAAAGGTTCGGCAGGCTGTAGCCGATTTCCGGCAGCCGCTGAAATGTATCCGCTCCTCCCGATTGCAACGGCTGCAGGTATTGACCAAGCAGGTAGGTGTTTCCGTATGCCAAACGTTGATTGAGAAAAAAATTCGAGTCGCTGCTGGGAAGAGCCCTCTGGACTCCGGAGTTGCTCAGTTGTTGCAGATAATTCCGGTCGGTCACCAAGTTCGCTTGAACGCGAAGGAATAAGTTCGGGTTAAATTGTTGTGTATGGGTTCCCCTGATCAACGCGCGAGTCTCCCCCTCCTCTTGTCCCGCCTGGCTTACGCTGGACACTTCCGGCACCTCTGTCTGATGCAAGGCACTGACGAACCACTGTCCCCTCGACAACCGATCCAGGATATAGCGATATCTGAACTCGCTCCCATAGCCGAGGTTGCTGTAATAGAAGGGGGAGACCATCAGATCCTGACTGTGATTGATGGCCCAATAAAAACTTTCTTTCGCGTGTACGCCAAACCGACTGTCCCACCCGACAACGGGAATAAGGAACCCAGTATGTCGCCTGGAAAGCGGGTATGTCATCGTGGGCATTGGAAGCAACGGAACATCGTTTATGCAGAACCATCCACCTTTAAACTCCACATGGTCACTGACCTGCAGGTCAAGATCCTTGAAGTTGAACCGCCAAGCCGGCGTCTCACCTTTCTGGGCATCGCAGTTCGTAAACCGGCCCTCTTTCACCCGATAATGGTCCTCTGAAAACCGCTGCAAGAGACGCCCCTCCACCGAGGTATTCGTGGACTTGAGATGCGCCCGTCCATGCGTGACCACCCCTGCCTCAGTATTTATGTTGAGTTCCAACCGCTCGGTCACAAGGTCGGATTTGGGGTCGGTGAGGTGAACGTGGCCCGTGGCAACCAATACGCCTGGCAACGCGTGGATGGTCATGTGATCGGCCGTCAAACGCAGGGTCCCCTGCTTGACCAGCACCGAACCATCGGCTTCGTAGCTTTCTGATTCCTGTAGATACTCGATTCGTTCTGCCGTGATATCGAGCGGGGGGCCTTCGGAGGATGTCTTCGGCCCTGCAGCGGCACCTGCCTGTGGAAGCAGTATCCCCAGCACCAACCAACCGACCAGGCAGATCCACAGCCGCGTCGAGATCCCTGCCATGTCAGCCCCGAAGCGGTGAAAGCCCACAGCCACGGAGCCATGCCTTGCAGTCTCCCACAAGCATGAGCGATCCCGTCACACAGACCAGACCGTCCGGCGTCGCCAGCTGCCTGGCCAACGCCATCGCATCGCTGAGCGACGGCACGACATGAGCGTGAGGCAGCAGACCTTCAAGCGACGCTCCGAGTTCCTGCGCAGTCGCAGAACGTGGGAGATCCGCCTGCGTCAACACCACCTCATCGACAAGGTTCCTGAGCGGCTCGACAAAGCTTCGATGATCCTTGTCGCGCATCATCCCAAGGACAAGGACTACAGGGCGGGACGGATGAGATCGGTCAGAGCGCGTGAGGAAGTCAGCCAAGGCTACTCCAGCAGCAGGATTATGCGCGCCATCCAGCAGGATGGTCGGACGGCGATCGACCACTTCTAATCGCCCGGCCCAGTCGACCGTACGCAGTCCCTCGTGCACCGCCTCAGTCGTGACCGCAATCCCCTGAGGAGCCGCCGCTCCCAACAACGCCAGCGCACAAGCGGCATTATCGAGTTGGTGCCGACCCGCCAGGGCACAAGTCAGTCCGTCATATTCCATACCCAAACCACGATAGGAGAATTCCTGGAGCCCCTCCCCCTCTGTGCGAAAATCCTCGTTCAGACGGAACACCGTAGCCTGCCGTTCCCTTGCCACCTGTTCAATCGTCCGCCATGCGTCATCTTCAAGCCGCCCCAATACCACCGGCACCCCCAGCTTGATAATGCCGGCCTTCTCGAACGCGATCGATGAACATGTGGTCCCCAAATACTCCTGATGATCGAGGGAAATCGTCGTGACCGCACAAGCCATGGGTATCACGACATTGGTGGCATCGAATCTGCCTCCCAATCCAACCTCCAACACGGCCACATCGACTCCTGAATCGGCAAAATGCTGAAACGCCATTGCCGTCGTATATTCGAAGAAGGTCGGCGACAGATCCGGTTGGCAGAGGGTCTGAAGCTGTTCAGTCAATTGTGCCACCCGCGATTCAGTGATCATCTCGCCGTTCACCCGTATGCGCTCTCGAAACTCCACAAGATGAGGCGAGGTATAGAGCCCCACTCGATACCCTGCCGCCTGTAATATCGCGGCGACCATGGCTGCGGTGGAGCCCTTTCCATTTGTACCGGCGATATGCAGCGCACGATACCTCGTCTGCGGCATACCAAGGCGCACCATCAACGCCGTCATCGTCGTAAGACCCAGTTTGATGCCATGCTTTTGCAGACGATACAAGTAGGCTACGGCAGAGGAATAGGTCATTGTTAACCAGGCAGGAAGGAGGCTAGCCGGGATTCTTCATGACAGGTCTCGGCTAAAAGTGGGCAACGAGGGTGCTCAAAGTCTCTTTCAACTGTTTGCGCTCCACGATCATATCGATCATGCCGTGTTCCAACAAAAATTCCGCTCGCTGAAATTGGTCCGGCAACTGCTGTTTGATAGTCTGCTCGATCACGCGGGGACCGGCAAAACCAATCAGCGCTTTCGGTTCGGCCAAAATCACATCGCCCAACATGGCAACGCTGGCAGTGACGCCCCCGAACGTAGGATCGGCTAACAGGCAAATAAACGGGAGTTTGGCCTCGCCCAGCTTGGCGACAGCGGCCGACGTCTTGGCCATCTGCATCAGGGAGAGGATCCCTTCTTGCATCCTGGCTCCTCCGGATGTCGTGACCAAAATGACCGGCAACTTGGCCTCCAATGCCCGATCGATCGCCCGGCAGATCTTCTCCCCGACGACCGACCCCATGCTGCCGCCCATAAAACTGAAATCGAATAGACAGAGCACCACACGACGGCCGTTCATCATCCCTTCGCCGGTCATCATGGCATCTTTGCGGCCGGTCTTTCCCTGGTGCGCCTTTACACGATCCTTGTACGACTTCGTGTCCTGAAAATTCAGCGGATCCTGGGGGCCAATCTCCGCATCCCACTCTTTGAACGTCCCGAGGTCGACCAAGAGCGCAATGCGCTCCATGACAGAAATCGGGAAATGGTAGTCGCACTTCGGGCAAACTTTGCTATTACGCTCGACTTCTTTGCGATAGACGATTTCCCGGCAGTGGTTACACTTGAGCCACATCCCCTCTGAAAGCTTCGATCGCTTTGGAGGTTCGGCTTCGGTCGCTTTCTGCTTTTTAAACCAGGCCATCACACGCTCCTTTTAGTCGCGAGCGGGACTCGCGAGACTTGCGCGAAAAGCGCGACAGGTGAGACGGTCTGAAGACTGAAGTGTTGGAACTTTGCACCGGGAACTTCAACTTCGAGTCGCGCCTGTCGCGCACGTCTTGCTTGTCTCGCTCACAAACCACGAGGTCGGCAGAATACCATAGCCGCCCTCATGACGCACGTAGATTTCCCTTCGATGAAGATGACGGGTGACGTCAGAATAGCTGACCACCGAAGGCAATCTGGAACATCATCGTGAGTCCCACAACAACGCTCCCAAGACTTGCCAGTCCCTGGACGGCGAGAAAGACAGGACGCCCGATGTTCAGCGACCACAATACCGGAAGGCTCACGACTATCCCGACCAGCACCATGCCCATGATCGAGCCAATCCCGAATACCGCGATATATGTGAACCCCTCCAACACCGATCGCGCAGACGACAGCACGATCAGCAACAACGCCGCCGATCCGGCCAGACCATGAGCCATGCCGATACAGAACGGCCGAGCGGAATCACGCCACCAGTGTATATGTCCGTGGTCCTCGGCCAGTGCATGACTATGCAGATGCAGGTGCCGTTCATTGTCATGTTCGTGCGAATGCACATGCCAGCGTTCTCGGACCAGTCGCACCCCGAGTACCGCACCGAGGAATACAAGCATGGCCCCGACACCGAACTCAGCCGCCAATGCAAAGGGTTCAGGAATCGTCACGCGGAGGATCAACACCACCGCCCCGACCAGCATCAACACCGCCGTATGCCCAAGTCCCCAGCTGAATCCAATCATGCCGGAGGCGCGGAGCGAGGGTCGTTGCGCCAACACCGTGGACACAGCAGCCAAATGATCCGTATCCAAGGCATGGCGGAGCCCCAGCACCAACCCGAGCCCTAAAATGGTTAGGAATTCAGTGTCCAGCATCAGCGATCATCCGGAACTTGGCCAGCAACACAGACGTAGACCGCACGATGAGACTTCAGCCGCCTCGTACGTGCATTTCGAGACGTGGATTTTCGCGAAGTTTCTCAATACCGATAAACCCTCCGACACGCAACCCGTCCCGCTCAAGCGCCTTCCGCTCTTCTGCCCCCCTGTCGCGGCGCCCTTCCCAGCCGGTGCGGATCAAGGCCCGCATCTCGTCATCCGAGGCTCCGGCGCGAAGGGCCTTGCGCAGATCCGTTCCCGTCGTCGCGTACAGACACCGGTACCACATGCCGTCTGCGGTCACCCGGCTGCGGTCGCAGGTCGCGCAGAATGGCGTGGTCGTCGAAGGAATAATCCCAAAGGTCGTCCCATCCGGCAGCAGAAATCGCTGCGCCGGCGCAGCGCCCCGTTCAGGCATCGGCTCGATCGTCCCATAGTACGCGCTCAGCAGGGTAAGCATCGCAGCTTGGGAGAACACTTTTTCCTGAGACCACTCGTTCGCACCGCCGACGTCCATATATTCGATAAACCGAACCTCCGCCTGCACCTGCTTGCCAAACTCGATCAGATCGATCAACTCATCATCATTGAAGCCCCGAATCGCCACCGTATCGAGCTTTAAGCCGGTGAATCCCGCCCGAGCCACAGACTCAATCCCTTCTATCACGCGCGCAAATTCATCATGACGGGTCAGTTGAAGAAATCGTTCAGGTTTCAGCGTATCGAGGCTGACCGTGATGCGGTGCAGCCCTGCCTCATACAGCGCCTCAGCCTGGTCCGCCAGAAGAATGCCGTTCGTCGTCAGCGCGATATCCATCACCCGCCGGTTTTGGAGCAACAGGCGAATCAGCTGAGGCAAATTGCGTCGAAGCAACGGCTCTCCGCCGGTCAACCGCACGCGATCCACACCGAGGTCCGTGAAATAGCCGGTCAGGCCTGCCATTTCCTCATGGGTCAGCACATCCTCGCGCGGCAGCCAGACATAGTCCTCTTCCGGCATGCAGTACTTGCAGCGGAGATTGCATCGATCCGTCACGGACAAACGCAAGCTGCGAAGCGGCCTGCCGAATGTATCGCCGACTGGCACCATAGAATCGCTGACTACTGTAGGATTCAACAGCTTCCTCCTCGAATCAGAAAAAGATTCACCCCTGAGGCCTCACGTCCCTATGGATGTTCTTCCACCCAGACTTCGCCTTCCGGCGTGTGTTCGAGTTTCCAGATCGGCGTGATTTGTTTCAATTCATCGATCGCCCACTTGCAGGCACGGAACGCCTCAGCCCGATGCTCAGCCCCCACGACAATCAACACGATGTTTTCACCGATGCCTATTTCGCCATGCCGGTGGAGAATCGCGACCTCAATGATATCAAAATCCTTCAGCGCTCGCTCGCGGATCTCGCGGAGCTTCTTCTGCGCCATCCCCTCGTAGTGTTCGAACGTAATGCTGTCGACGTCCCGCCCCTTGGACCGGTCACGCGCCGTCCCCAGAAAAATTGAAATGCCCCCGATGCGCTTCGACCGGCCTCGCACTCGATTGATCTCCGCATCCACGGAAAAATCTTCCCGTTGCACACGGACAAACTGGGCATCGTCACCCGCGTGATCCATATCTGATCCACCTGCAAACGGCGGCAGCAGAGCAATCTCGTCACCGTCTCGAATTTCCGTTTCTTCGTGGGCAATTTCCTGATTCACCGACACCAGCACCTTCTTTTTATGGATCAACTCCCCGATCGCCGGATACCCGGCATCCAGCAGACCGACCAAGTCCTTCACTTGCTTTCCATTGTTCAATGCAAGCGACAGAGAGTCCTGATTCCCCGCCAACGACTTCGTCATTCCAAAGAGCCTGATCGTGATCACGATAAAACCTTTCGCACTAAACGAATATTTACGCGTTAACGTCTTGTAAATGTTCCTGACTTTCCACCAGACTTTGAGAGCAAGCACACCTCGCTGAAGCTCATCCCACGATCAATCGCCTTGCACATATCGTAGATGGTGAGTGCCGCCACCGAAGCCGCAGTCATCGCTTCCATCTCCACCCCGGTCGGCCCGGTCGTCTTGGCCGTAGCCAGAATGGTGATCGAGCAGCGGCCTTCGCGATCGGGCTGAGGTTCTTCTTTGAAGGAGATGTCAACACTGGTGAGGAGGATTGGATGGCACATGGGGATGAGGTCCGGGGTCTTCTTGGCTCCCATCACACCGGCCACCTGCGCAACAGACAAGACATCGCCTTTGGCAATCTTGCCGCGTTGAATTTTTTCAAGAGTTTCTGGCTGGAGAAAGACCGTGGCTTGAGCTATGGCAACCCGCTCGGTCGAGTTCTTGGCACTCACATCGACCATCCGCGCCCGCCCCGACTCGTTGAAATGCGTAAACTCTGCCATTTTTATAGTTGAATCAGTTGGTTACAGAAAGAAACTTGAAGGGATTATAGGAGCCGGTGGAAATGGCAGTCAAGGGAGGGGAGAGCGAGGGTGGCCTGTTAGTCTCCTGTGCTCGCGCAACGCGCGGCCTAAGAAGGCCCTCGTTGCACGCGCGCAGTGGGAGACCAAACAGCCCACCCTCTATAAGGAGAAAAAGCACGCTCGAAGGGAAGGAACACGGAAGCAGCCAGGCCGTCCTTACGTACTCGCAGAACGCGCACGATGAAACGGTGCTCGTTCGATGCGCGCAGTGAAGGCCAGCCTGGCTACTCCCTTCGGGGACAAAAGGTTGGCCAGATATGCGGCGGGCCGATGGCTGGATAGACTGGGATTCGCAGCCTATCCTGGCAATCAAACAGGACGAAGATTGAACAAATGTTGGATGTTCAAGTAGACTCGCCATCACCAAAGTGCTCAGACAACCGTGCCACGCCGCACGTCAATCTGCAGCAGACTTACTCGTTAGGAGTTTATATGCGCTTCGAACTATGCGCGGTTGCTTCTGTTGTCCTAGTTGCAGTGATCTCAGGATGCGTCGCCACTAGTGAGGTGCTTGAAATGGGGAAAGACACTTATTCCGTTTCAGCTACAGCAGATGGCATGAGTAGCGCTGCATCTGCCAGACAGAGTGCATTTGAAGCCGGAAGGGATATGTGTGCTAAGCAAGGCAAACGCTTCATGTTTTTGAATGAAAGCATGTCGCGTACTCGGATGGCGATCGACACTACAATCGATGTGACATTTAGATGTCTCAGTGAGAACGACCCAGAGTACACCAGACCTCGGATTCGCCAAGCACCAGACGTAGTGATCGAAGATCAAAGAAAATAATTCTTGACGTTCGGAAAGAATATGGGGCTTCCGCTTGCAACATGACACAGCTTTCGTCATTTTCGATTCCACGAGACCTTCTAGATCAAGTAATGCGTGCTTGTTTCAATTGTACGGTTGCTGTCTTCTGGGGCGAACCTGATCGTCAACCATACATGAACAGTGCCAGCGGTGTGTTACTCAAACTTGACCGTCCACTTCTACTTACAGCGGAGCACGTACTTGGGTCTTTCCTGAAACGACAAGCCATCCAGCCCTCCCTAAAGTTCCAAGTTGCGGAAGGTTCGATAGATGACATCTCCGAACGCATTATTGGGAGAGCACATCAGCCTGACCTTGTCACATTGGACCTAACAGGAATAGACATTCAGCAATTTTCCAGACATTTAACTTTTCATATTCCTCCAAATTGGCCACCACCACCTGTAATTTCAGGCCTCAGTGTTCTTATCGTCGGTTTTCCCATGGCATACCGCAGCCTGCTTCCTGATCAACGCGCAATCAAGTTTGAGTCTTGGAACCTACATACACAGGTCACAAGTGTCTCTGATCACGGGTTTGCGTGTGCCATCGAAACCAGGACAATGGCAAACCTATCGCATCGAGCTACATGGCCGCAAGCATATGGTGGTATCAGTGGATGTCCCGTCTTCGCAATCAGAGGGGCACTTTCCATATTGGAACTTGTCGGGATGGTTTATGAGGCTAGTGACAACTTAGACATTATCAAATCGCACCATTCTGAGATGATCTCAACGGATGGAACTTTCCCGAACGTAATCTAGCTCCAAAGGGAATTAAAGGTGTCGGGAGTCTTTTCTTGAGTCTTCCCACACCGACGCGTGGCCCTGGTCTAAGCGACGACTCGTGCTTGCTGTGCGGCTGAGTCCGGAAAATAGAAGGGAGGAGAAGGAAAGACTTTCAAAAATAGAATTGGGGTCAGGTCTTGCAATCCAACATTTTGCGCCGTGGAGATGGTCTGCCTGCCGGTTCGTCGTTCGGCTCTTGCCTCTCGTCGTTCATCCCTTCGGTGAGTCTGATCTGAAGCGAGATACGCTTCACGCTTCACGAACGATGGCCTTTATGAAAGATTGAAGAAGTGTCGGATGTTCAAGTAGACTTGCCCTCCACCAGCCTATTCGGGCGACGGTACTATGATTCCTGAAGGGGCGACCAGCATGAACAAGGATGACCAGATTCTAAGAGCATATGCGGCCATCACCTCGATTCGGGTGAACGTTCCTGAGCGCCACGAGATTGAAGAGCGGTGGGTCAAGGAGTTCAACGTTGCGATCGAGAAACTTGAGAAGTCGTTGGACATTGATCTGCAGGAATTCAAGGTTCCGCAAGACGCGCTCAAACGATTTGTCGCGTCGCGTAACAGTCAGACCAATGACGTGACCTATCTTGAAGGTCTGTGGTGCGAACGGGCCATTCTGTTGCAGAAGCTTGACTCGGTCCTCATGTACTTCACGGGTTTGCAAGACCGAGACGACAATAAGATTGGTTTTCATCCATTTAAATAGCGGAGCAGGCAGGGACGGGTCTCCTTCGTCGCGCAAGTCACGCTCCCCAAGCCTCTCCGTGATTTCTCAATAAATCGTTATAAAATGCTGGGTTAGGGTATGCCGATGGCGGCGTATCCTACGGCAGCGAACGATACAACATCCTTCTTCGTACCCTCTCCAAGCTTGTTTGCCTCTTTTCTCTGGTAACGGCATCCGTGGTGATCCAACTGTACCGCCAAACGAGCATATTTCTAGATTGTGCGTTTTCTGTGCAAGAACGCCATCTGGCGTACCCCTCTCCCCTCGCGCACCCCGCTAACGATTGGTTGACAGCCCGAAATCCAATCCTTGAGAATGTCGGCATGGCCTATCGTGTAGTAATTGAACGACTGGAATTTCAAGGGCGCTGCGGGGTCATGCCGGCGGAACGACGGAGACCGCAACCACTGGCGATCGATTTGGAGTTGGACTGTGAAGGAACCGCCGCCGAAGCTGCCGACCAAATCAATAAGACCGTGGACTATGCCCGGGTGACTGAACGCGTCGTCGAGTTGGGCGAGACTCAGGACTGCGCGCTGCTCGAAACATTTACGGAGCAGGTCCTTGCGATGTTGTTCACGGAATTCCCTGTCGTGAAAGTCTCACTCTGGCTCAGAAAACTGGCGCCTCCTCTCTCACAAATGACCGGATCGGTTGGCGTGAAGGTGGAACGGAACCGCATGGCCCATCAACCGCAACAGACTGATCCAGCGCCCTCGCTATTCTTAGCGCAACAGCTCCAACTTCATCGCTTGCCGAAAGGTAAGGCGCTCGATGTCGCGGCTGGGTCAGGACGCAATGCGCTCTATCTGGCCTCACACGGGTTTCAGATCGATGCGATGGATCGCGATGAACAGGCCATGGCACAGCTCGCTGCCACGGCGAAACAACGAAATCTCCTAAACCTCACTGTCAGGACAGTGGACCTCGAACGAAAGACAGAGGAACGACCGGAGTTTCCGCCGCAGGAATATGATGTAATCGTGGTGTCCTTCTATCTGCATCGCGCGCTGTTCCCTGCCCTCATTGATTCATTGAAACCGAACGGGGTCTTAATATACGAAACCTTCATCATCGACAACTACTTGCGGCATCACCATCCACGCCGATGGGAGTTTTGCCTCGCGCACAACGAATTACTCCGGCTCACATCCACGCTCCGCGTGGTGTCGTATGACGAAGGCGAGCATGACAGCAGTCATGGACCCGGTTCTGTCTTCACGGCGAGGCTCGTTGCTCAACAAGCAGGTCCCGGCAGCCTGCTCCACGAGTCGACATGAGCCGCATCGATCTCCATCTCCATACGACCCACTCCGATGGAAGCCGCTCGCCGGCCGAGGTCCTACAGCTTGCCCACAAGGCAACAGTGACGACTCTGGCCATCACAGACCATGACATTGTCACCGGCATTCCCGAAGCCATCGCAGTGGGAGCTGAGCTGGGTATTGAAATTATTCCCGGCGTGGAAATCAGCTCCTACATTGGCAATAGTGAGCTCCATATCCTTGGCTATTGCATAGACTGGCGAGATTCGGAACTGAATCAACGGTTGGCCACCTTGCGCGAGAGTCGGCATAGCCGCAACCCACAGATCATCGACCGGCTGCGCTCATTGGGGCTCGACGTGACCTACGAAGAGGTGCGGGCTTTGGCCGGCACGGATTCGGTGGGCCGGCCGCATATTGCGCGGCTCTTGATGGACAAGAAATATGTCTCGTCCGCCAAAGACGCCTTTGACCGGTATCTGGCAGAGGGACGCCCGGCGTATGTGGCGCGTGAACTGCCCCAGCCGGCGGATGCCATTGCCTGGATCAGAGCCGCCGGTGGCGTGGCTGTCCTGGCCCACCCTACCTGGGCCAAGGTATCCGGCGAAGGGCTGAGCACACTCCTGACGACATTGAAAGCCGAAGGCCTCGGCGGCATCGAAGTCCACTACAGTACGCACACGAAGCGACAGACGACGGAGTATCTCGATCTGGCCAAGCGGCTGAATATGCTGGTGACCGGCGGCAGCGATTTCCACGGGATCACCAAGCCGGACATCGAAGTGGGTACAGGCCGGGGCAACTTGAAAGTTCCCGAGAAGTTACTCGATCCCCTCAAGACAGCCGCCCTCTTGGTTGGCCGTTCGTGAAGTATAGGCGGGACAGGCGCGGCAGGAAGTTCGAAGTTCTGGGTTCGAAGTTCCGAAAACCTCGAACTTCGGACCTCGAACCCTCATCCGTCCCACCCGCCGCTCATTTCTCCCAATTCGTTGACTCTCCCCTCTCATCCGCTACACTTTGGCCATTCACGGATCTCCTCAAAGATTCCTATGTCGAAATCCTGGACTTGGGTCGTCCCCTATATTTTCACCATCTTGGCTGTGCTCCTAGCCGGCCCCTTGCTGAGCAGCATGGCATTCGTCCAATCGGTCTCGGTTCCGTTTGTGCAGCTCAGTGGACCTCAAGCCGTTCGATTAGCAATCAACCTTCTCGCGCTCATCATCTTGTGGATCTTCGCCCTCGTTGCCGCTCAGCAAATCCCAGACAACGGCCGAGGATCGAGCTTTCTCCGCAGCCTCGTCCTTCCGCTCGCAACCCTCGTCGTTATTCTTTTCGCCAACAAGGCGTTTAGGGCCATGGGCCTGCCGCTGATCGACCAGATCGGTCCATCGCGATTCGCCATGGGATATGCAATCGGTCTCGTCGGTTCCGGTCTCTGGCTCACGGGAGCCTGGATCCTAAACCGGCGTTCGCTGCGCGAAGCCTTCGTTCCCCCAAGACAGACACGGCGTCAAGAGGCGCAGGTACTCACAGAGGATGAGGACACAGGACAAGAAGAAGGAACAGCAGCTCCATCAGAACCAACAAGTGCAACCGTCACGTTAACGATCAATGGCGCCACGCCAAGCATGCTCGGGCGCTACAAGGTATTAAAAGAACTCGGACGGGGCGCAATGGGACTTGTCTATTTAGGGAAAGATCCCACGATCCAACGTTTCGTGGCCATCAAGACCATGCGACTCGATCAACTCGACCACGACGACAAGCTGCAAGAGGTCAAAGCACGGTTCTTCCGCGAAGCAGAATCCACAGGGCGTCTCTCCCATCCCAATATCGTCACCATCTTTGATGCAGGAGAAGAAGACGATTTAGGATATATCGCGATGGAACTCATCGAGGGAACGCCTTTGAAACAGTGGGCACGGAAACCCAACTTGATGCCGGTCAACGAGGTTCTCCTGACCGTGGCCACCGTCGCAGATGCCCTCGACTATGCCCATCAACAAGGCGTCGTCCACCGCGACATCAAGCCGGCGAACATCATGCTCACGAAAGATCGCATCGTGAAAGTCATGGATTTCGGCATTGCAAAGATGGCCTCGAGCAGCAAGACGCAAACGAATATCGTGTTGGGCACGCCGACGTACATGTCACCGGAACAAATCGCAGGTAAGAAAGTGGACGGTCGGTCGGACATCTTTTCACTCGGCGTCGTGCTGTTCGAACTCCTCACCGGACAGCTGCCGTTTACCGCCGATAACTTGTCGGCCGTGCTGTTCAGCATCACCCACCATCCGCATCCCTCCATTCAGACATTGAGGGCGGACCTGCCCCCAATGGTGCAGGAGATCGTGGACCGTGCATTACAGAAAGAGCTGCCTCACCGCTATCGACGCGCAGAGGAATTCGCAGAAGAGCTCCGTGCCTGTCTCCACAGTCTTGCGGCATGAAGGAGATGTCGTCTGGCCTTCGAACGATTACATAGCGCCAAATCCGATACCGGGCTTAAGCGGTCTCATAATGAGGATCGCTTGGTGGCCGATCCGGCGCTCGGACTCTATGTCGTTTGTGACGGCATGGGAGGTGGAAACGCCGGCGAGATTGCCAGCGCCCTCGCCGTCGAGAAAATCCACGCGCATCTGGTCGAGGCGGCCCGGCATCCGGACCTGCCGCTGGTAGGCCCTTACGATGCCACCGTGTCTGCATCGGCTAATCGTCTTGCCAGCGCGATTCGTACGGCGAACGAAGCTGTTCATCGCGAGTCATGGAGCAGACCTGACTATGTCGGGATGGGTACCACCGTGGTCGCCGTGGTACTCCATGAGGAAGTGCTCGCTATCGCTCATGTCGGAGACAGCCGACTCTATCTCATTCGAAACGGGACTATCCAAGCCCTCACCACAGACCACTCATGGGTCGCGGAACAGATCCTCAAGGGGTTCATCACAGAAGAAGAGGCAGAACGCTCCCCTCAGAGAAACATCGTCACGAAAGCCCTCGGCGTTGAGAGCAGCGTCGACGTGGAGCTGGCGGAGATGCCTGTCAAGAGCGGAGACACACTGTTGTTATGCTCGGACGGACTGACCCGCGGCGTCCATCCAAACGACATTCTTCAGATCCTCAACGGATCGGAAGACCTCCCGGCCATGTCGGATCGCCTCATCGTCATGGCGAACGAAGCCGGCGGTCATGACAATACGACCGTGGTCATTGTGGCCTTGCGGGATGAACTCCAAGCCGGACTGTGGGAACGGTTGAAAAAACGATTCGTTGCATAACGAATCCTCGGCCCCTTGTAGAGGAAGGAACACCATGCCTGAAACTCTGCCACAATCAGCCACACTGCTCGTCAAACTTCACGGGCAAAGCTCCCGGCATATCGAACTGACGCAGGAGACGTTGACGATCGGTCGGAAGGCCGACAATACCCTCGCGATCGAAGATGCCGCTGTTTCCGCCCATCATGCGCGGATCGTAAAGGTTCAGGCCGTCTTTTTCCTCGAAGACTTGATGAGCACGAACGGCACCACCATCAATGGCCGGCCAATTACGCGCCACCAACTTCATGACGCGGACGTGATCGCCATCGGCCAGCACCGGCTGGTCTTTCAAGAGAATGCGGCGACCAGCGCGTCGGCGCCGGCGCCCTTTGTCGATCTGGATCACACCACGGTGCTCAGAAGAACGGACCGTACACCCGACGGACCGACGCTCGCCGTCAAAGTCCTCGTGATCGCAGGAAAAGCCGATAGAACGGAATACCCGCTCACCAAACAGGTGAATGTCATTGGGTCTCAAGAAGGAGCAGTCATTCGATTGACCGGCTGGTTTGCCCCAAAATCTGCGGCGACGATCGCCCGACGGGGCCAGACCTACTCCATCAGCCCTTCAAAGGGGGCGAAAACTCTGCTCGTCAACGACACGGATGTTGTGGGGCAACAGGAGCTGAAGGATGGGGACGAGATCGAGGTGGCAGGCGTGACGCTGAAGTTCTCTGTGCACTCAGAAACCAAGAATACCTCTCGCTAACACCTCATTCGGCTATTTAAAAAAGAGCGTGCCCTTCGGCAAGGTTTGGTAACACCGGTCGGAGACCTCCTGGTCATGCGATTGGAGGCACTGGAGGATCTCCCCGCTCCCAGGCTTGACCGTTCTGCAGAATTGTTTCACATCCACGGCGCACGCCGCCATCAATCGATTTCGATCTTCCTTCCACTTCACAAACCGTTCCTGCAACTGATTTTGGCATAGCGGCGGAAGTTGCTTGGCACGCTGTTTCAGACAGCGCGTACGGGCAGAACCGTCCAGAGAATCGGGGCACAATTGCTCAATGTCCGCTTCGCACTTCAGCTTGGTAGCCTGGAGCGTGCGCGGATCCAATCGCGTGACAACAGGAGATTCACCACTTAAATCGCTCAGCCGATCATCCTCCGGCCTCGGCATGGCTGCCTCTGAGGGCAGCGGAGGAGAAGTGGGAATGGTTAAATCCAGTGTGGGTGGTTCAGCCAGGGAAGACGGAGGATGTGCCCCCTGACGAGTCTCAGCAGACAGTGCAGCCGAAGACAATTCTTCTTCCGATGGGAAATTGGCGGCCACTGTCGCCCACACCAGCGCAAGGCCAAATACGGTAAGTGCGCCGGCAATGATCCCGCTCGAAGACTTCTGCTGAGCCATAGTTGCTCCCCATACGACCAGCCCCAGCATAGGATATGGCGTCGAAAAAATCGATGAATTGTCTGGTTTCTACCAGTAGCGCGCGACAAGCGCGAGGAGCGAGACTCGCGTGACGTGTGAGCCCTATCCTGCCTGTCGCGCTTTTCCCGCCAGCCTCGCCCGTCTCGCTTGAGTTGTCGGTTAGTTCTCTGGAGTTTCGACGATGTGGTTTTCAAACCTGGTGCAGCCTTCGGCAAGCAACCGATTTGTGAGCATTTCTCCAGGCCATTCGATGGGCAAATCGGCCGTGAAGATCCACACATCAGGAGAGGTCCACACGGGACCGTGGTCTTCTGGAAGTTCAGGATCAAACAGATCAGTCCAGACCGGCATATACACACCGTTCCCGCATTGGGTATGCAGGTGTACGATCGTCCGTGCACGGACGAGCGGGTCCAGATCGCGCCAGACTGCCGCGGTCTCATCCGCCAATCGATGGAGCCGAACGGCATTTTGCGCATCGAACATGGCATAGGCGGCGTAGACCGGCGCTTCGATCATATCGGGAGCCAGCGCCAACTCGGGACATTGCGCCACGAGGCCTTCAAGGAGGGCCCGACGATGCCGGTCCTCCAGCGAATCGGGCAGTCCGGAGTCCGGCACACCGATCAACTCAAAGAAGAGAAAGGCGGTACTCTCGACAGGCGGATACAGCCGGGCGGCAATTGAGGTGGCCCGCTGGGAATCCGCCACCGTGCTCAAATGATCATTCAAGCCCTGAAGGCTGAGCGGCTCCAGAGTCGAATCGGTCAATAGACGCGACTCCACACGTACCACTGTCCCGGCTGAGAGCCGGAGATGTCGATGTAACAGTTCCGCTGTCGCAACCGGGTCGATCTTCAACTTGAGAGGATGCGTCAAATTGGCTTGGAGAGGAAGTTCCAAAGCCGCCATCGTGGCGTAAGATAATTTTTCATCGGCCGGCCCATCGATTAGCACGGAGCAGGACGCCTCCGCAAGAAGATCGAAGAGCCATTCCGCCATGTCCTCGTCCAGCGCCGCCAACACGGTTAAGAGATCATACTCCCGTCCCTGCTCCAAAAAGGCTTGCAGCGTATCGATCGCCGCCTCGGTATCGCCATGGTCGTGGCGCCGAGCATTGATCAAGTGTACGAGATCTCGTGTGAGGGGATCGGGACGAGACCAACTCAACATATCGACAGGCTCCTACCGCACAGCCATGCAGCACTGCGCTCCATGTTGCCAAACTTTCCCCGTGGTAGCAAGCGCTCCAGCAGATTCTCTCCACCGGGTTCGGGCCACCGGCCGGATGATGTCGTGCTCACGATCCAATCACCTTCACTAACACGCGTTTTCGTCTCTGTCCGTCGAACTCCCCGTAGAAAATTTGTTCCCACGGGCCGAAGTCCAACCGGCCCTCGGTAATCGCCACCACGACTTCTCGCCCCATCAGCTGGCGCTTGATGTGAGCATCGCCGTTATCTTCTCCCGTCTCATTGTGCCGATAGGTCGCGCTTTGAGGAGCGAGCGTGTCCAAGAATCGATCATAGTCCTTGAGTAAGCCTGGTTCGTCGTCATTAATATAAACGCTGGCCGTGATATGCATGGCATTGACCAGCACGAGCCCTTCTTGGACGCCGCTCTTCTTGACCGCCGCCTCAATCTGTTGCGTGATGTTGAGGTAGGCGCGCCGCGTCTTCGTCTCGAACCAAAGCTCTTCGCGATAGGATTTCATGACTGTCGGTCAGTGGGCGACCATTCTGACGAACTGGACCGCCAAGATGCAAGCCGCATCATCTCACTCCCACATCGTAGACCAATCAAAGCCGAGGTGGCCGTAGCCTTTCTCCTCGCATACCAACTCGGATGCAAAGGCCTCACCGTCTTTCGTACTGGTAGTCGGGAAGGACAAGTTTTTTCCTGCAGCCCTTCGCATCCCTGTTGAAACTAGCCGCTTGTACGCGCAATTCCTCAACAAAATTGACACCACTCGGCGATGGTGATAGGTATTTTCACAGATTAGTCTACGTGGGACGGATCGCTCAGTAGGGAGGTGCTCGATGGCTGCGCTCGTTGGAAACCTGACATCAGTCCGGAGTCCTTTTGATTGGACCCTCCTCTTCGCCCGACAACCAGAACCGGATTTGGAATTCACGGAAGAGGAGCTTGATCAAACGATCGCCACGAAAGCACGGGGCCCTCTGAAACCCCACAAGAAATCCGGCGGAGGAAGCCCGATCCTCTGGGTACTTCTGCTGGCTCTAGTCGGCGGCATTGCCTATGTTTCGATGGAACCGGAGATGTTGACAGAATGGCTGAGCCCCTACCTGGATGAGAGCACTCCACCGCCGCCGATGACCACTATGAAACCGAAACCAGTGGCCCCGGCGCCCATCGCACCACCGACACCTGCTCCAGAGGCCGTTCCCAGTCCGAGTAACCAAGCCTCACCCCCTGTGGCTCCAGCAACCGCTCCCGCTTCTGCCGACGCCCCTGTGACCCCAGAAGCGGTTTCACCGCCCCAAACGGCAGCGAGACCCGCTGCACCAGTTGTACCTCCGCTCGACCCGATGTTCAGTGAAGGACAGAGAGTGACCGTCACGGCAGACGAAATGGCTCCCGGCGGAAACCTTCCGTTGTTCGCAGATTCATCGAGCAGCAGGCCCGGGCCATTTGTTCGTCCAGGGGCCTCACTGACCATCATGGACGGTGATCTCCAGCCCAGCGGATGGATGTATTTGGTGCGCACCGACGAAGGCGTACAGGGTTGGGTATTGGAGAAGCGTCTTCGCTTGAAGTTCTGACCCTCCACATTTTCTCTCACACGAGTCGTCTACTAAGCCGGCACATTCTCGCCTGTTCAGACGATCTCCCTGTGCTATAATCCGCCCGTTTTATATCCCGTAGACAAACCCACAGTATCGAGACGGTTCCATGGCCACACTCACAGCGTTGATCTTTGACTTTGATGGCGTGATCGCGGACACCGAGCCCCTCCATTTCGCCGGCTTTCGTCAGACGCTGGCTGAGATCGGCATCAGCCTGACTGAATCCGACTACTATGCCAACTACTTGGGGTACGATGACCGGGGCTGTTTTATCGCAGCGCTCACTGCGCACCAGCGCCCCACGGACCCAGCCGCCCTCGCACAACTGATGCAACGAAAATCCCATGCCTATTTAGAATCGGTGAAGAATCATCTGGCTATTTTCCCCGGGGTGCGCGAGTTCGTGCGCGAGGCCGCCGCCGCCTACCCCTTGGCCATCGCGTCCGGCGCTCTCCGCCACGAGATCGAAGTCATCCTTGAACAGGCAGGACTTCGAAAAGAATTTCTTCACATCACCAGCGCAGAAGACGTAACCAAAGGAAAGCCCGATCCGCAACCCTTTCTCCATGCCCTCAACGCATTGAATCGACAATGCCGAGAGCAGGCCATCACCGCCGGATCCTGCCTGGTGATCGAGGACTCGATCCCGGGTATTCGCAGCGCGAAAGCCGCCGGGATGAAAGTCCTCGCCATGACGAACACACACACAGTCCAAGATCTGCATGAAGCCCATGCGGTCGCCAAGAGCCTTTCACAGATTCGCCTCAGCGAACTCCGCGAACGCTTGTGGCCGGCCGCATAAGAACCGAGTGGTATGAAAATCTGCTCTCTGCTTCCCAGTGCGACCGAAGTGATTGCCTTGCTCGGCTTGAGCGATGCGTTGGTCGGGATCAGCCACGAATGCGACTATCCGCCATCGGTCAAGCGCGTGCCCATCATGGTTGAACCGATGATTGCTCCTCATGGACTGGCGAGCGCCGAGATCGATAGACAAGTTGGTCAGCTTGTGGCGTCAGGACAACGACTCTATCGCCTGAAAGACCAGCTGCTACGGCAGGCGCAACCCGATCTGATCGTGTCTCAAGACCTCTGTCATGTCTGTGCTATCACGCCAGACCAACTACACGACGCCCTGTGTTCCATGCCTCGGCAACCGACCGTCCTCACGTTGAACCCCAGTACGGTCCATGACGTGATCGACGATGTCGCTCGGATCGGCGACGCCGCCGGTCGATCGAAGGAGGGCCACCGTCTCGCCACGCAATTACGTGATCGGCTAGACGCCATTCGGACTCGAGTCCAGGACATCTCGCATCGCCCTCGTGTGGTCTGTATCGAATGGCTCTCGCCACTGTACGTCGCAGGCCATTGGGTTCCTGAAATGGTTCAGCTAGCCGGCGGCCAGGATGTCTTGGCACAACCTGGGAGCCCCTCGCGGGTTGTGACGTGGGACGAGGTCCTAGCCGCGGCTCCGGACATCCTCATCGTGATGCCCTGTGGTTTTTCCGTTGAACGGACGCACACAGAGCTGTTCCAGATGATGCAGCACCCGGGTCAATGGCGCCTTTCTTCTGCATTGACAGAACACACGTACCTGGTCGACGCCTCTTCCTATTTCAGCCGGCCAGGCCCTCGATTGATCGACGGCATCGAACTCTTGGCGGCCATTCTGCATCCGTCTGATCACGAGCATATCCATGAATCCATGGCCTGTCGCCTTGGATCACTGCCGATTCACCAACACCCATGACTTCACGCTCCGTTACCGACGCGCAAGCCTACTGCACCGCTCTCACCAAGAAGAGCGGGAGTAATTTCTATTATTCCTTCCTCTTTCTTCCGAGAAAGCGGCGCGCCGCAATGTACACGGTCTATGCATTCTGTAAAGAAGTCGACAACGCGGTCGACGAACCCCCGGCAGGAAGCAACCCCCAGGAGGAACTACGGCGATGGCGGGCCGAACTCGAAGCGGCCTACCGTGGCACGCCGACTTTTCCAGTGACCATTAGCTTGGCCGAGCATGTAAGACAACTCGCGATCCCGCAGGCCTATTTCGATGAACTGATCAAAGGAGTCGAAATGGACCTCACGGCGTCACGGTACGCCTCGTTTCAGGATCTCTCGCTCTACTGTTATCGTGTTGCATCGGTCGTGGGACTGATCTGTCTCCATATCTTCGGTCCCACATCGCCCAGAGCACAAGACTATGCCGTCAACCTCGGCATCGCATTTCAACTGACGAACATTTTACGGGACATCGGGACCGACGCAGCCCAGGGCCGCATCTATCTTCCCCAAGAAGACCTCGAGAAGTTCGGCTGCACCGATCAAACCATCCTCCAGCGTCAGGAGAACGACGCACTCCGCGAACTGTTTCATTTCGAAACCGCGAGAGCCCATGAGTACTACGTGAAGGCGCAGGCGGCATTCGAAGACCTGCCTGCAAGCGACCGGCGGTCGCTGACGGTTGCTGAAATCATGCGCGCCGTGTATTTCAGAATTCTCAAAAAGATTGAGGAACCGAAGCATCGGATATTCGGCCCTCGCGCCAGACTCGCCTCGAGTCGTCGGCTGGCCGTGGCCGCCGGAGTGTGGTTCCGCTCTCGATCCTCGTGACATCCACTAGCGCCCAGTCCGTCGTGATTCTTGGAGGGGGCCCGGCCGGTCTCACTGCCGCCCACCGTCTCGCCCACCGAGGCTATCGAGTCACGATCGTCGATCACCACCCTCCTTCTGCAAGCGCCCTCATAGGCGAAGGCTCTCACAACGACCCTGAGCCCTTCACCATTCTCGGCTGCCATCACGCGACACAAGCCTTGTTGCACTCACTGCACTCCAGTTCACAACAGCCGACGGACATTGCCATCCCACTAGAATTTCGTCTCCCTGACGGGTCCCTCGTTCATTACCCGCGCACCTCCTTTCCCTCTCCTCTTCATACGTGGGCAAATCTCCTGAGATTTGCGGGCATCCCCTGGAAAGAACGATGGCTGCTGGCATCATGGATGGAACAGGTGTGGGAAGGCGATGCGCAGTTGCCTGCCGACCTTGAGCAACGCATTGCAGATGAGTGGCTTGCTTCAATCGGACAACGCGAGCAGACCCGCCGTGTCGTCTGGAATCCCCTCGCGCAATGGCTGACCGGGAATGATCTCTCCACAATGTCCGCCGATGCGTTCGTACGATCGATGAAACCCTTATTCCTCAGTACTCGCCCGGATAGTCGGATCTCTATCATGCAGGACTCGGTTCAGACCTGTTTTGTACGGCCGATCACCGAGGTATTGACCCAGGTTGACACCACCATCCTGCGCAATACTGAAGCGGCACAGCTCCGTTACGAACAAGACCGCATCTCGGGTGTCCTGCTGCGGGATGGCTCCCTGTTGCAGGCCGATTGGTATGTGGCAGCCCTGCCCCTGCATCACCTCACGCCCTTGCTACCAGAACGATGGCTGACCCGCTATGCCTACTTTCAACATCTCACGGAATTGCAAACGATCGACAGCACAACCCTTCATGTGCAGGCCGAGCAACCCTGTGCCACCCCTCGCCTCGTCCTGCTGAGCGATACATACATTCACTCGGTGCTTGTAACAGCAACCACGCCTGACCGCACAGATTTTTCTCTCATCACGACCGACAGTCAGTTTGCGCAGATGCAGCCGGACCCACGTCTTGATATCGCTATCCCTGACTTACTCAAATCATGGGGGCTCCTCGCGCCTGACCTCAGGGTTGTCTCAACCCGCCATCGAACAGTTTCCAATGCCATCCTTTCACTCAAGCCTGGAACCAAATTACATCGACCCATCCAACGCAGTCCGATTGAGAACTTGCTGCTGGCTGGTAGTTGGACCGATACCGGGTGGCCTCCCAACCTCGAAAGCGCCATTGTCAGCGGCAACCGCTGCGCTGAAGAGATCGCACGCGATAGGTCAGCTTGACGATAATTTCGGAATGCGAGTGCAAAGCCAGATCGGTGATTGGCAGACTCAAGACGCGGGGGGTGAAATAACCGGTAGGGTTCGGCGAGTGAGGGCAGAGACCTTCTTGATCTTCCTGAGGAATAATTTACCGACCTGCCATTCGCAGATAGCACTGATCTTCGAACTGTTCGCCATGTAGGTACTTTGCGATCACGGTCCATTCAGCACGTCCATCCGTCAGACTAACGTATGCACTCCCATCCAGCATGAAAGGCTGGACTGTAAAAACCCCGATCAATGTCGCAGGGCTCACACCTGTTTCCTGAATAGGAATCTGCGTCAAGGGATAGGCCCCGCCGGTCCGTTCGAACTTATCAGGCGTCGCCAGCAGCGGCGATAGGTCCTGCCAATTGGCTTGCTCAAGTACCGCACTATCGGTAGGAAACTTATAGAAACTGTCGCTCGGACTCCCCTTCATGCAGAACGTCGACTTGACCACCAAATCCGGTTGCCCATCATTATTCAAATCAAACATCGCCTGATTGAGACTCGAACAGTGCCTCGCCTTTGGCCCTTGCCCACTCAACTCGACCGGTTTCCAAGTAATCTGCCGAAAGATCTCGTGCTGGTATCGCAGCCGCCATCGATCGTCCACATCTTCACGAAACGCCTCCAGCACTTTCGCGCAGAGCTTGCTGTCCTTGCCAGCGACAAGCTGATACCCCCGCTCACCAGCCCAGACCACACCGACGCTCATCATGAAGAGGAAGACACCGAATACAAACCGTTTCATGAATGACATGCTTTCCCTCCTTTGACCACTCTCACACTTGGCAATGTAAGCAACTATTGTTCCCACGCTTCTCTTCCATTGACAAGAAAAGTCGGCCCGCCTAAAATCCGTTCAACTTTTCAACGGCTCCACTTCACCATCATGTCCCTCCTCGAACTCAGCAAGTCTCTGCACAACTGCCAGCGCTGCAAGCTGGCCAAGCTGGGCCGTAGCCAAGTGGTGTTCGGCGTCGGAAATCCGCACGCGACTGTGATGTTTGTGGGAGAAGCCCCTGGTTTCCATGAAGATCAGCAAGGGGAACCGTTCGTCGGGGCGGCAGGAAAACTCTTGAACGATCTCCTGCAATCGGCGGGATTGTCACGCAGCGATATCTATATCGCCAATGTGATCAAATGCCGCCCCCCGAATAACCGCGATCCGGAGCCGGATGAAGTCGAGACGTGCAAACCGTTTCTGATGCAACAGATCGCGATGATCCACCCGAAACTGGTCTGCACGTTAGGGAATTGGGCGACGCAAACACTGCTGGAACGGAAAGTAGGAATTACAAAAGTTCGCGGGCAAGCGTTCTACTTGAAAGACTTTGTCCTCTTCCCCTTGCTGCATCCAGCAGCAGCCCTGCACCAAGGCAGCATGCTCGAACCACTCCGTGAGGACTTCAAGAAACTGAGGGAGTTTCTGGATCGGAATACGAAACCAGCCGAACCCACGACAACGATACCGATTGCTCCACCCACACTACAGATCGAACCGCCGCAACCTACGCAGATGGATCTTTTCGGATCGTAACTCGTCGCTCGTATCTCCCCTTCGATTCGGCTCAAAGCAGCCAGATTTGCTTCTCGCTCAGAATGTGATTACACTGTAGGCTCATAGGAGATGCACATGAAAGCACATATCGTTCGAATCGGCAATTCCCGTGGTATCCGCCTTCCAAAGACTTTGCTTCAGGAAGCCCAGCTTGAGGATGAAGTCGAACTTCAGGCCGAGCCTGGCCGTATCCTCATTTCCAAAACGGCCAAACCGCGCACCGGTTGGGCCGAGGCGGCCAAACGCATGCGAGCACGGAACGACGATCGCCTCCTCGACCTGCCGACACCTACTCGATTCGATAAGGAAGAGTGGAAGTGGCGGTAGAGCACCTAGGTCCCACTCGCGGTGATGTGTATCTGATCGAACTCGACCCTACCCGAGGTAGTGAAATCCGGAAAACAAGACCTTGCCTGGTTATATCACCCGATGAGTTGAATCAACATCTGCGGACTGTCATCGTGGCACCGATGACCACAGGAGGGCAGGCTTATCCCTGGCGTGTACGCTGTCGCTTCCGTGATCGCACGGGGTTTGTGGCAATGGACCAATTGCGCACGGTCGATAGCGAACGTCTTATACGGCGGCTCGGACGAATCGCTCCCGGTACGCTCATGACAACCCTCGCGGTCTTGCAGGAAATGTTCACCCCTTAGCCCACGCAGGACACCGGCCAGAATCACTACCCGCCAGAGAACATTGATTCCTTTTATCCCGCAATTTCTCTTAGATAGGCTCAGCGGCGGGACGAATGCCTCGTCTGACGTAGGGTAGGCAGTTCCGGCTTCTCCATGATGCATGGAGCAAAACTGCAAATGGGTGTTTCGCTGTTGGCCGTGCGCCTGACAGGATCACAAGAACGACGCCACGGCGAAAGCCTCCTTGTCCATTCCTTCCATCCGAGGCTCAGTCAAAGATTGAGCCTTTCACAGCTATAACGGTATGATGTCGGTCTGTATAGCACCACATCGCCTTGTTGCGGATAGAGGTGACAGGTCTATAAACCAACAGAAGAATTGCGCGAGAGTTGGCACGCAGCATCTGTGTACATGTCAGTTAGTATCTCAATAATTAAGCATCATGATTAGCGACTACCCACAATTTCCTCGATCGGCGCAACAGGGTGAACACGGAGTTAATATACTATCCCGTATAGTCAATGAGACTTTCGGTTGGCTTTTCAAGCGGAACCATCAAGAGCACGACTTCGGTATTGATGGGCAAGTTGAAGTCATTACGCCAAGCGGCTTCGTTACTGGACAGATGCTCGCCGTGCAAATCAAGTGCGGAAATTCATTTTTTCAGGAAAAGAACCGTTGGGGCTATGTGTACCGTGGCGAACTTAAACACTTCAACTATCTGTCGAACTATCCTATTCCTGTCCTCATTGTTCTCTGCCACCCCGAGTCCGAAGAATGCTATTGGGTCAGATTCGTGCCTACCGAAGTGCAGATGACTGAAGCCGGATGGAAGACAACAATTCCCCTCGTCAACAAGCTGCACGAAGCCAAGGGTGCAATCGAAAAAATTCTTCCTCCTCTCCAAGATAATCTCTCCAACCTGCAAGCCTATTGGGCGATCAACAACATGATAGTTGACTCATCATACATCCATTTCATTATTGATCGCTCCGAAGTGAAGGCTCTTGACATAGTCCCTCCAAGGAAATTCTTCGACCGCCTTCGAATAACAAAGGAGTTGGCCTATCAATGCCAGGGTAAGGTCGAGATAAGTTTCCATGGCTACGAAGACGATACCCGCGAGCTATTTGAAATCGACGAGGTGCGTAAATACGTTCCTGTCCTCTGCGCCGCTCTCCCTGAATTGTTCTTTTTTGCTCGTACCGAAGCGCCTACATACGTCCTAAAGACGTTGGCTCTCTGCCAAGCACGCATTAGTTGGCCTGATGGCCGTTCCACTCGTGAGATAACCCGTAAAATGGTCTTCGATACCGACAAAGTTGGAGAATTCATCATGCACCATTTCCTAGGACTTAACGAAATGACTGAGTGGCTTTCCATGTCCATTGACGAAAATAAGAAAATCTCATTCGACGTAGTTCGGTGCATCGGGCTTACAGTTCCTCCAGATGCCAATGATGCATAACCTCTCGAGCGGACCTCGCGCGTAAGCCGCTCGAGGTCGCTCAATTCCGAGCTGCGCTTGCGAGGGGGGGCCTCGTCGGTGCGGTCGCTGGAGGCGATGGCGAGTCATTGTAGTATGAAGTTGCGGAGCAAAACAGCGGCAGAACCATGCAGTCTGACCCAGCGCAAGCAGCCCCAATATCCTCCTGATCCGCTCAGCGAAGTCGAAAAGGTCGATCCGGAATAAGTGGGTGCGGTTGAGCCTCGGCATCGCATCTGGCTCAACAAATTCTTCCTGCGTACTACCTCTCCCCTAAGGATGCCCGCTGCTGCTGACGCGTGCATCAGCGCCATGCTGAGTCTCGCCGCAGTGAAGTCCCGCAGCCCGCTCCCAGCGGGTGGCACAGACTGTTCGACGCTCCGTTCGACCAAAGGTCGGAACGGAGCTAGTTTCTGGGCCAAGCGTGGCTGAGCGTGTAGGCGAGCCAGCAGGGCGCTGGCAAAATCGGAAGCAGCAACGGGCGGCGGTCTGGGAGCGGGACAGGCACAGCCGAAGACGGCTGAGCCAGTCCCCTGGGCTCAGTTTACTCCTCAAAGTCGCTCGGGAGGATCGTCGCCGCCGATGACCGGATGAATCGGGACACAACTTGCCGCAGCTCGCGACCGTTGCTCTCCAGTCGCAACGGCGAAGCCTGTACTGTTTGAGGCTCGGCGAGTTTACAGGCTTCGAGCGAGCAAGGCGTAGTTGGGTGATTCAGGAGGTCCTTCGGCGGCGCGCATCCTCCCGATCGACGATCCTATGCTTTTGCTTTGATTGTGGACGAGGGGTCTGAATCGGCGGTTCCACCACCTTCTTCTTCGGCAGGCTTTTCCTCTTCCGGCACATCGAACCACTGCACGAGCATCTCGTCCCACCAGGTTTCGTCGATCTCTTTCCCAGGGTCGCTGCCGAGGAACCCGACATCGTCCTTCGTGATATCAGGGCCGACCAACTGGGGCTGGAACTTCGCTCCTTCGACAATTTCTTTGGTGGCATATCCTCCGACGATCCAGGAGTCAGGATCGGCTCGACGGGATTTGTAGGCCTTGAGCCCAATCTTCAAATACATGAAGATCTGCTGTTGCGCAGGATCCCCGACACCCGATTGCGGCAAACCCAAGGTCTTTTCAATCTTCTTACGCCATTGGCGATCGTCGTATCGCGACGTAATCAATTGGAGCATGGTCTTTCCATGTTCGGCATCAAGAGGCATGCTATTCGTCTATCTCTTCACGGTCTCAGATGCTGTTTAAAAAAAGCTGTGGTTCGTGCCCAGGCGTCTTTGGCCGCCACCGGCCGATACACTG
>CBDDRH010000108.1:0-7770 GCA_965233025.1 uncultured bacterium | reverse complement strand
ATAGCCTTCGATCCGTTCCTCCGCGAGTTTGATGTCGCGGCCCGGTGAGGCCATCGAGGCGAGCGTGAAACGGAGCGCATCGGTGCCGAACTGCTCCATGACATGCAGCGGATCGATGACATTGCCTTTCGACTTGCTCATTTTCTGCCCTTCGGCATCTCGCACGAGGGCATGGATGTAGACGTCGCGGAAGGGGACATCGCCCATGAATTTCAGACCCATCATGATCATACGGGCGACCCAGAAAAACAGAATATCGAGTCCCGTGACGAGGGTCGAGGTCGGGTAGTACGTCTTCAGTTCGGGAGTCTGTTCAGGCCATCCCAGTGTGGAAAAGGGCCAGAGGGCAGAAGAAAACCAGGTATCGAGGACGTCGGGCTCTTGGATGAACTGTTGGCTTCCGCATACAGGGCAGCTTGACGGCGCGGTCTTTCCGACAATCGGAATCGCCCCTTGGAGGATCGTCAGTCGTGAGGATAGCGTAGCTGAGGCCGTCGCTGCGGCTTCCTCAATGATCAGCTCTTTGTTGCAGTGTCGGCAGTACCAGGCAGGAATCTGATGTCCCCACCAGATTTGTCGTGAGATGCACCAATCTTTGATATCCCTCATCCAGCCGAGGTAATTGTTCGCCCATCCTTCTGGAATGATTCGGATGCGTCCGTCTTCAACGGCCTGGATCGCAGGCTCGGCCAGGGGCTTGATCTTCACGAACCACTGAGGGGACAGATAGGGTTCAATCACGGTTTTGCAGCGATAGCATTTTCCGATAGCCATCTTGTGGTCGTCGACTTTCGTCAGCAGTCCACGGTCTTTCAGCGCCTGCTCGATCTTGGGCCGTGCCTTGGTGACGGGAAGGGTTGCTACTGCGTCAATGAGGGGTTGTTCGACGCCGGCGGTTGTGAGCCCCTCCGGATCAAGCAGAGCCTGATGATCGAAGATGGAATATCGTGGCAGGCCATGGCGTTCGCCCGCTTCAAAGTCGCTGAAGTCGTGCGCTGGCGTGATTTTGACGGCACCGGTGCCGAACTCGCGGTCGACGAGGATCGCATCGCCCACGATTGGAATCGTGCGGTGGGTGAGGGGGAGACGGACTCGTTGACCGATCAATCGATTGTACCGGGGATCTTCCGGATGGACCGCCACTGCACTATCGCCGAACATGGTTTCCGGTCTGGTGGTCGCGACAGTGAGGCGGATCGTTGAATCCTGTTCGAGCGGGTAGTCGATTGAATACAGTTTCCCTTTGATGTCTTCGTGCTCGACTTCGATGTCCGACAGAGCCGTCAGACAACGCGGGCACCAGTTAATCAGCCGCTCCCCTCGATAAATCAGCCCGTCCTTATACAGCCGCACGAAGACTTCCAGGACGGCTTTTGATAGTCCCTCGTCCATCGTGAATCGCAGCCGATCCCAGTCGCAGGATTCACCGAGTTGCTTTTGTTGACTGATGATCGTGTTTCCTGAGGTGGCTTTCCATTGCCAGACACGTTCGATGAAACGTTCGCGTCCAAGGGACTCCCGAGAATCGCCTTCGGCTACGAGCTGCTTTTCCACGACGTTCTGTGTAGCGATGCCGGCATGATCGGTACCGGGCAACCAGAGCACATTGCGGCCCTGCATGCGTCGCCAGCGTATCAGTATGTCTTGTAAGGAATGGTTCAGCGCGTGTCCGACATGGAGCGAGCCTGTGACATTCGGGGGAGGAATGACGATGCAATAGGGTTGGCCGGGATGGCTCGGGGAAGCGTGGAAGTATCCACGCTCGTTCCATGTGTGGTACCAGCGTGCTTCGACCGCCTTGGGATCGTAGGTTTTATCGAGTTGGGGTGCGCTCATTCAGTGCTGATTTCCTAACAGGCTACGGGAAAACCATGTTGGAACCAAAACCCTCATATCCTCTATGTGTCTGTGACGAACTCAGACGATCGGCACTATGAGGAGTAGTCCCAACAAGCTGCTCAAAAAGTTCGTTCAGCAAGGCCGCAGCGAGTGAAGGACCGAGGCGTACCCTCTGGGGTACGTTGAGGGTCTGAACGATGCGAGAACGAAGCTGGCGGACTTTTTCAGCATCTTGTTAGAAGTGCGGGGCATCTTAGCATGCGGGTGCTGGCCTCTCAAGGCGAAGTGGTGGACAACATAGCTTGAGGGGTGCGGAGCCGTGTGTTATACAGACTCGCACAAGGCGAGGGCGAGAGGTTCGTTCCGCTTCCACTTTTTACAATTTGGAGAGACTATGGCCACAGGGCGTGAAAAAGACCGCAAGACGAGAAAAAAGCATCGGAAAAATGTCGCGCGAGTGAAAGCGCTGGCAACAGCCAGACGGAGTAAGGGGAAGAAGCACAAGAAGGGGTAAGTCGGAGCAGCGGCGAGAGTCTTACGCAGCCCGTGTGAGACGTGTGATTTCTGCTTTGATCTGTTCTTCGGCCAGATTCGGCACGAGACGCAGAACAGCCTGTTCGACTTGCTCTCGGGCTGTTGCTTGAACGAGTGCTTCGGCCATTTCAGCCGTCTGCTTGGCGGCAGCCTGGTGGATCTCATCCTTGATGAGTCCCTCAAGCGATCCGAGTTCTTCCCGAACCATATCGGATAATGACGTGCGAACAGCATTGATTTCTTCACGAACGAATTGATCGATGCGCTCTTTAATCACGGGACTTGCGGTCTCAAACACGCTGTGCCGAATGATGGGTTCGAGGAGGGACATCTCACGAGAGAGGACCTTCGGGAGTGCCGTCATGAGCAACGGCTCAACGATCTGAACCAGCCGTTCTTCCGAAAGAACCGCGGTCATGTGCGCGCTCACCTCTGTTTCCACGGCTTTCGCCACGAGGATTGCCAGTTCCTTCCCCACCATACGAGGGAGCAGATCCGCAATCTTTTTTTCCGTCCGTTCGGACATCGAGTGAAGGAGCTGACCAAAGAGCCCTTTCATGGCTTCTTCCGGTTCGGCTGCCGAGGGCCGCGCTGCTGTAGTTGAGGTCGCGGGTGACTGTTTCGGCTGAGAATGGGGTACGATCGGCAGCTCCACTTCTTCCTCGCTCACATTGTCGTCATCGATCGAATCATCATCGGAGTCCGTGGCACTTGAGACCGGAGGCCATGAGCGGGATTTCTTTTTTGCTCCATTCGTACTGGCTGCCTGCTGTGCTTCCAGGTCCTTGATCACATCGATGAGGCTCTCGGACTGAAATGGTTTATTGAGAAAGGCCTTCACCCCCAGCGAACGCAAGTGGGTTTCATCCACACGATCCGAAGGGCTGGTCAGGGACACAATGTAGGTTTCCGCCAGGTTATCCAGCTTGTGGACTTCTTTACAGAATCCAGAAAAGGTCATGTTTTCCAAATGATAATCTGCGATGATGAGATTCGGACTCATCCGGCGCGCCGCTTCCAAGGCGGCCGGGCCATCCTGGAATCCTACGACATTACACCCTTCCGGTTTCGAGATCTGCTCGACCAACCGGCGGACGGCAGGACTACTGTCGACGACAAAGATGGTTGAAGCCACCTAACCCTCCAATGTTATTGAACTATATCGAAGCTAGCAGTGAGGGTATTCTTTGTCAAGAAATCGCACGATAGGTGCGCGTTTTGACTTCGGGTTTAGAATCGCGCAGCCAAAACCCACCTCAAGGCTCGCCAGTGACTTCGATGCAACGCTCCCCGAATCCTAAAGCATAAAAGTCCCGCAGAGAGATTGATCGAACGACACGAACTTGCGGTTTCCTCAGTCCCCACTTAGAGCACGCCTCCCTGCTAGGCCCCTATATCCGCCGTGGTTCATCTGTACTCCTTCCCAAGGGAAGATGACTTTCCTAAACTTGAAAGCCTTTGCCGTTTCTCCATGCTATGCTCTGTCAGGACGCGCGATGGGCCATCCCAGTGGCAGAGTGCTTCAGGGCAAAGGCACTGTGTAGAGTCTCTCCGGGTCCAGCTGGCGGCTCTTGGGTAATCTGTCCATGTCGAAAGGGAAGAAGTACGGCTATGGCAAAGACCGTCGAACATGAGGGATACACGATTCAGTCCTCCCCGCAGCACCTCGTTGAGGATGGGAAATGGCGGCTGCGCGTCTTCATCTCCCTGGAGGATTCCCGTGGTGTCCGAACGCGCGAATTCTCAGCTGATGGCGTATACGCGACCGAGCAGGAAGCCGATATTCACGGGATTACCTTTGCCCAACGTCTCATTGAGGGGAAGGTGGACGGTCGGTCTGTCATGGATATGAAGACGACGGATCGCCGGGCGACGCCGCGCCTCCGGGTGCAATTCCGCGCTACGTTTTCGGGCTCCACGACACTGGAGGGGGCGGGCCTCATGCTGGATCTCTCGACAGGCGGATGCCGCATTGAGAGCCCGGTCACTGTGGAGCCAGGTGTCTCGTTGGAACTGCGGATCTACGCGCCGGACCTGGAATGGCCGCTCATGATTGAAGCAGCCAGCGTGCAGTGGGTGAGCGGCCAGACATTCGGGTTGGCCTTCTTTCGGATCACGGAACCCGAGCAGCAGCGTTTGGGGCGGGTGATCAGCTATCTGATGGAGGGGGAATCTTTGGCCGACTAGTGGAGGAAACCGCAGGAATCAGTGGATCGCGTAGCAGGAAACTGTTGTGAAATCCGTTGTGAAATGAGTGGGGGAAATGGGGGGCTCTGTTATAGGGCTGCCTGATCGTTCGGCGGATGACGCTGCACGACGTCATGGATGAACCCGTGAAGGCGGGCGTCATTAATCTGCTTTCCTAAGGCTACAATCTCAGACGCCACTCGCTCAATGGCGGCTTCTGGTGGAGCAGTTCCCAAGTGAAAGTCTTCTTCATGCAGGATTATCTGTCCGGCTTCGGTTTTCGACCATGCCCGGTGCATGTAGGAATTTCGCTTTCCAGAGAGGAGCTTGGTTTTTTCGAGTAGCTCGTCAAGACGATAAGTCTCTGCGGCCGTGGGGTGGTGCTTCTTAAACCGTTTCTTGATCCTCTTTCGTAACTCAGAGATGGGCTTTCGTTTTGTTGGATCGAGACTTTTCGGACCTGCGAGTCCGGATAGTGTTTTCACGGTGTACCGCAAGATCCGCTCAAGATGCGTATGCGCGATGGCTAAGCGTCCCAGCGCCTCCAGCAATTGAGGCCGGTTTGGAACGGTGAGCCGGTGCATTGAGAGGGACATACGCTCGTTCCACCTCACTCGTCTGGCAGTGTCTTCAGCCTCCGTCATCGCGGTCCCTCGTGTCCGTTCACTCCTCCACATCTACCAATTCCTCCATCCCCCTTTCAACCGTCCACCCCATGAGCGGAGATGCCCCGGCTATTCAAGGGTGTCAGACCTCCTCCCTGAAGAGATCGCCATTTTTACTCCCAGTATGGAGTGTGTCTCAATCCCACTTACGCACACACTTGGTAGTAGAAACCGCTGGTTTGACAGTGAGATAGGCTCTCTCTATCATGCTCTATCTCACGTAGTCACACCGGCTGTCTTTGGGATTTTTGACCTGACTACAATTCGACGCAGCGGGACTTGTACGACCAATGAAGACCCCAATCCATGTCATATTTTTTGATGCCGCCGAGACGCTGTTTCATATCAATGGTTCGGTGGCGGACATCTACCTGACTCATGCGGTTCAGCATGGGTTTCGGCAGACTCCAGACTCGCGGGCATCGATTGCACAGGCCTTTCAGCGCGCCTTTCACGATGCGTCGCCGCCGGTTTTTGCCGCAACGGATCCTATCGAGTTAAAACAATGTGAACGACTCTGGTGGTTCGACATCGTACACAACGTGTTTTATCGCGTTGGGATGTTTGATCGGTTTGATGAATTCTTCGAGCATGTGTTCCAGGTGTTTGAAGATCCTCGCTCCTGGGCGCTTTTTCCTGAAACGCACGCTGTGCTGACCAGGCTGCGAGAAGAAGGATTCGAGCTGGGGATCGTATCCAACTTCGATTCCCGGCTCTTTCCCGTGATGCGGGGACTGGGCATCGACCGGCTCTTCGATTCTGTGACGATTGCAAGCCTCGCCAGAGCCGCCAAGCCTGCGCCGAAGATTTTTGAAATTGCTCTTGAGAAGCATGCGGTTGATCCCGAGGAAGCGATGCATGTGGGCGACAGCCTCCGGGACGATGCAGAGGGCGCGACGAAGGCCGGACTGACTGGTGTGTTGCTGGATCGAGCAGGCCGCGTTCAGGCGTCGGGCGGGATTGTGATTCGGACTTTAGATGAGATTCTTCCCTTGGCGCTGGCGTCAAAGAAGTAGCGGAACCAGATCTTTCGCCCGTCCCTGTAGGGAAAGATCAACCAGGTCGGACTGCGGGGTGCTCTCGAGATTGATCTCGATGACCAGCGCGCCCACATCCTTCGCCACAGACGCAAATCCTGCTGCAGGATAGACAACTCCTGACGTGCCGATCACAAGGAGGAGGTCACAGGCTTGGATGGCCTGATCACAGCGGCGCAGATCTTCCTCCCAGAGCGATTCCCCAAACCAGACGATGTGAGGCCGGAGCAGTCCATGGCACAAGCGGCATTCCGGCAGAATGGAGAGAGGGACATCCCGGTTATCGGAGATAATGCCACAGCCCGTACAGCGAACCTTCCAGATGTTGCCGTGAATTTCTGATAGCCGCTGCGATCCGGCGGTTCGATGGAGCCCATCCACATTTTGCGTGATCAGCCAGAACGTATCGTGTGTGCGATGTTCAAGTTCTACAAGGGCGATGTGGGCAGGATTCGGCTGTTTCGTCGCGATCAATTCCCGCCGCCAGTTGTACCATTCCCAAACCAGCCGCGGGTCCCGCTCAAAGGCTTCCGGCGTGGCGAGATCCTCCGCGCGAAAGTTGCGCCACAAGCCGTCCGTTCCGCGAAAAGTCGGCACGCCGCTATCGGCTGAAATGCCGGCTCCCGTGAGAACCGTCACGTTTCGAGCGGACGCGAGGTGTGTGCGGGCGAGGAGGATTTGATCGTCGGTGGCCATTCTTAGTTACCCAGGTTGATAGGCTGAAGGCCGAAGGTAGATTCAGGAAGAGAGAAACCCTCGTTGCCCGAAGAGTCCGGACACCTAACAGCCTTCAGCCGATCCACCTATCTACGTGGGTTGATTCTAGCGCATTTCGAGCCGACGAATCAGCGTGATATAGTACGCGTCCATTCTTCTTGTGAGGAACATGATGAAACAAATTCTCATGGTAGGAGCCGGATCAGTCGGGGGATTCTTCGGCGCGCATTTCGCAAAAGCGAATCTCTCTGCGTCTTTCCTGCTGCGGCCTAAGACGCTCGCAGCCGTGAAGCAGAACGGCCTTACAATCCGTAGTGCCCAGGGCTCCTTCACCGTGCATCCGCCGGCCGCGTCCGATCCGCGAGACCTCCCGAAGCCTGACCTGATTATTCTCTCCATGAAAGCCTACGACCTGGATGAGGTGCTGACCCAGATCGAGCCGGTCCTGACCGATCGGACCGTCATCCTGACCCTGCAGAATGGAGTCGATACGGAAGATCGCATCCTGGCGCGCGTTCAACGGGACTGCGTCGTCGGTGGTATCGCGTATATCTATACCAAGATCGCGGAGCCCGGCGTCATCGACCATTATAAGAAAGGGGCTGTGGCAATCGGGGAACTGATGGGAAATCAGAGTTCTCGTGTGCTGACCATCGCGGACTTGTTCAAGCAGGCGGGGATTCCTTGTCAGCTGGTCGACGATATCCGGCGCAGCAAATGGGAGAAGATGTGTTGGAATTGTGTCTTCAATCCCTTGACCGTGATGATCGACGACAAAGTATCCAAGGCGC
>CBDDRH010000107.1:0-17871 GCA_965233025.1 uncultured bacterium | reverse complement strand
TAGTCTATTTCCGAGGTTCCGGGGGTGCCGCCTTTGAATGACGAGAACAATCAAGAGACTCTAGACGGTCGTTCACCAGCCGCCGATGTAGTCCCTTCTGCAGGCGACTTGACGCCGATTTACTTTCCGGTTTCTTTGACTAAATTTATTGTCATGCATTTCTGCACTGTTGGGATGTACCAATTGTATTGGTTTTACGAGAATTGGAAGCTCATTCTGGAACGTGAACAGTCTGACGCGAGCCCATTTTGGAAAACGTTTTTTATGTTCATATACTGCTATACATTGTTTGAGAAGGTCCAGCGCAGCGCTGCCTCGCCCAAGATGGGTCACTCCATCTCTGTACATGTTCTGGCCACTGGATGGATTCTGTTGTCGACGCTCTGGGTACTCCCGGATCCATACGGACTGGTTGCGTTGTTGTCCATTGTCTTCCTCATCCCGGTTCAACAGGCTGCCAATCGAGTCAACGAAGTATTGGTCCCGCAACATGATCGAAACGAGGGGTTCACTGCCTTGAACATGGCGGCCGTTGTCATCGGCGGACTGCTGCTCGTTTCGGTAATCATTGGTGCATTCGTTCTGCGTGTGTAGGAGTAGCTCTCAGCCCCCGTGTCGCGGCACTCGATGGGCCACCTCCTGAAATCTCAGAACCTCTTCAATCATCCGGTTGACACTTCCCTCGCTAGAACATAGTCTCTCCCCATTTCAGCCACGGGACAAGATCGTTCATCGGGACATACATTCAGGTATGGATTGGTCATTGCTGATTGGCTTGGCGTTTTTCCTCGTTATCGGAGGGGTCGCTTCCTTCTATCTGTATGTGTTCATCGCCAGAACCAAGAAGGAGTTCCGCGCGACTCAGCCCGATCTCAGAATTGCAAACCTGTCTGCAATGAACTCAGGGGAGGTTCTCACCCTCTATCCGGAACTTGAGAACGTCGGACTTGGCGTGGCGTACGATTGCGTGATGCACATAGGCGGGTGGGAAGGAAATTTCGCCGTCAAGAAAGTATATCCTCGCGGCCCACGTTATGAGAAACACGTGGTAGCCATTGTCTTGGGTCCGGAAGCTCCGATCCGCTTGAAACTCATGACCATTGGCTACCTCCGGCTATTGTATCGGGACCGCTGGGGACAAAAGTACGAATGTTGGTACTCTGTCACCCAAGTCAGAAGTGGCCTGATCCCTCCCTACAACCCTCAAATTGACTTGGAGCATGCCGAATTGACCGAGCCTCACCCTTCGGTCTGGGAAATGCGGAAATTACTTCGAAGTAATTCCTTGTATGACTAAAAAAAGTCTCCAGCCCCGTTTCCTCCGCATAGCGTTCCAACTTTGTCCGTACAATCAGATAGTGTCTCGACAGGTACCAACGGTATGATTGGATATCTATGCCGCTGACGGAGCGATACTAGCCCGCGCCCAAGCGCTGCGCTGGCGCGTTCGAAAGATGGAGGATGTCGATGACGTATAAAAACGGGCCTGTGGGACGTCTTCTTTCCCGCCGTGAAATTGTGCTTATGCTAGGTAGTAGTGCTGCCTGGCTGATGGCCGGCAGTCTGATCCCTAGGCGAGCTCTATCGGGTATGCTTGAACCCTCATGTGTCGTCAGACCGGAACAAACAGAAGGTCCATATTTTGTCGATGAGCGCTTGAATCGGTCCGATATTCGATCGGATCCGACCGACGGGCGAGTCAAGCCTGGTACGCCACTGGCGCTGACGCTACTAGTCTCACGTCTTAATGCCGGAGACTGTCAGCCGCTGCCGAGCGCCCAAGTCGATATTTGGCATTGCGATGCACTCGGTGTCTACTCGGATGTGCAGGATCCAGGTTTTAACACCATCGGCCAGAAATTTTTACGAGGCTATCAGGTCACCGACGCGCGCGGCGAGGCGCGGTTCCTCACGGTGTACCCAGGCTGGTATGCAGGCCGGACCATACACATTCATTTCAAGATTCGCACCGCGCCTGTGGCCCAGCGGAGCTTCGAGTTCACGTCGCAATTGTACTTCGACGATAGACTGACAGATCGTGTTCATACTGACCCGCCGTATGCCTCGAATGGACAGCGCACAGCGCGAAATCAGCATGATTGGATTTTCCGCCGTGGCGGCGATCGACTCATGTTGGCTCCAACGGCAACGGCCGACGGCTATGCGGCATCGTTCGCGATCGGCCTGCAATTTCGTTAAAGAGCCGTGCGTCGCAAAGTCGCTCTTCTGACTCATCCGAGTCAGGCGCGTCGAGGCGCACCTTTTCCCATGCGGCCTTCTCTCACCGCTCTTATGAACCGTGAAAGGCAAGACCTAACGGTGAAACGTGGGACGGCCAAGCAGTCTTCCTCCGAAGTCTTTCACACTTCCCGAGCGGTAGGACGACCATTTTGAGCATCTTTGGGGAATGTTTTGTTCTTGCCCGCGCTATCCAGGCCATCGAAGACTTGCTGTGTCGAAATGGTTTTCCCGCAGCATGCTAGCGGTTGCCTCCCTCGTCGCTGTCGAGTATGTTGGGCGTTGAAATCGAACTACGAAGGAATTGTTATGTCTGCATCGGTGGTGATCGGGATTCATGGTCTAAAGAATAAGCCTGAGAAGAATCTGCTGACCCGGTGGTGGACCATGTCCCTCCAGGAGGGGCTACAACGTAATCTCGGGCTCGCACCTCCGCTCGCCTTCGAACTGGTGTATTGGGCTGACATTCAATATTCCGAGCCAATACCCGAAGTCGAACTCGACAACCCGTATATCACGGCAGATAGGCAAGGCCCTCTGCCGCGGTACGGGGGAACCGCGCTTGATACGATCAGAGCGATCGCAGAAAAGTGGGGCGACCGAGCCATCGACAGAGGTAAGGATTTGATTGGTCTTGATGAACACGTTGACCATCTTCTTGGAATGCCCTTTGACGACCTCAGAGACTATTACGGGAAGTCCGACGTGCGGAACCGCGTGCGCAACAGGCTGGCCAACACTCTTCAACGCCATACAGACAATCGTGTATGTCTTATCACTCACTCGATGGGATCGATTATCGCCTATGACGTGTTGCGGATGCTGGAGCAGCACTCACCGGGAATCGACCATTTCGTGACGATCGGCTCGCCACTTGGATTGCCGGTCGTGACACAACATGTCCGAGAGGAGTTCTCGAACACCCTCGTCCCGCAGCAAGTGCGACAATGGACAAACATAGCTGATCCAAGAGATAAGATTGCGCTGGACTGTAGTCTAGCCGATGACTATCGGCCTACTCCGGGCGGCATTCGAGTCCAGGATGACCTGGTCCACAACGATTACGTCGATCGAACAGGGAAAAACGACCGGCACAACAGCTACGGCTATCTACGGACGCCTGAACTGTCGGACATCGTTCGCGGGTTTCTGGGAATTGGAACTGAGGCCTGAGACGATCCCGGCCTAGCAGACCGATCGGAGGCAGAATCAGAGCCGGTGTGGGCCTTCAAAACGTGACCTACGCGAGTTCCCGTCTCATGGCTGATAGCGCGATAGTTCCAATCACACCCGGCCCGGCGAAGCCGTCCTGCCTCCCATACCGCATTGGATATACACTGCCCGAACCTCAGGCTTACCCAGGAGCCTACCGTCTGAAGCAATCATGCTCAGCCTGCTGAGCCATGCGCCAAAAACGTTCTCTTGCCGGGAAAATATGACTGCTCTTGCAGCGCTTGGGGAGAAATGAAACCGGAAGGGGCTATTGAAAACCAGTGGGCCGGATAGGACTTTGAACCCAAGGCCTTCGCGAATTGGTGATCAGTGGATTACCCAGGCTGGTACTCGGGGTGTTTCTAAAAGAATGTTAGTTGGTCAAGTACTGCGGAGACGCGGATAAAGTGTCTCAGTTGAGTGGCTGAAACATTGATTTCACAGCCTTCCTTTCGCTCTGGACCTCAACGAAAGACCAAGGGCACCCGAAGAACTGGCGGGGCGGAGCCACGCTGAACTCCGCTAGCCGCCAGAACATCTGGTGTCGTCGGATACAACGACACTGAGAACTTACTTGGCCTGGCCACCCTCCTGCATCTTTCCGTCCAGCATCAGGATCTGGCCTTCCTGCAGCTGCCCTTCTTTCCCGTCCTTCATCATCATCTTGCCGTTCATCATGACTCTCGTACCGTTGGACATGGTCGTCTCGCGATCCATCCGGCCGATTTCCTTCCCGTCCTGCAGCCGCACCATCTTGCCATCCTTCATCATGACGCCATCCTTCTCGACGGCCATAACGGGAACGGCAAGGAACGACAAGGACAAGGCGAGTCCGACAACTGCGAGTGTAATGTTTCTATAATTCATGGCTACAAAAACCTCCATTGATATGAATGAATGATGTGAATGAATTCTCCTTGACAACATTGAGCCTGGAGCAGCAAGGAGGACTGCGTCCGGCTTGGGCGGATATGGGGCCGGCCTCGTTCCCTGACCGCCATCGTTCGTCAAGGTCGAGATTGCGCCATCTTCGATGTGACTGACTATGTGAGTGTATTCGTGGTTGGTGAAGTGATACGTGAGTCAGTGAGTCAGACAAGAGCGTCCGCTGTAAGAGCGGGCACCGATTCACAGCCGAGACTCCAAGAACAGAACCGTGCATCACAAATGCCCGCCCGCCTTTTCCGCAACGGGCAAGCTCATCACGCGATGCGCGTGGAGTTTCCGGCGCGTTTCTTAAATCCTCTGGCTCGCACTACAGCACGCGAACAGGTTCGGGTGATGTGTTCGACGCGCACTGTTCACCCGCCATGCACACTCGCCGCAACGAATCATCCTCTTTTCTACCTTCACAATCTGCGCAACAATTCCTTTTGGGCGATGCATTATTCACTAGTCTTTGGAGACTGTCAAGTGCACGAGTGGAGATGTTATACTCATTCGTATTATTTATACGCGCTTCTGCCGAACCTTCGACTGGCAAACTCGGTAGGCGATTTCACGATGAATCGTCATGAATAATGCGGTCTAGCGCCCCGTTGAATAGCCAAGGAGTGGACACGATGTTGACACAAGGCATGGCAAAGACCGAGATGACCAGGTTTTGGCAGTTTCTGTTCGATTTCTGTAGTGAGGATTATTCCTGTGTGCTCGGGTGGCTCCTGCTGGGAATCTTGGGGTTCCTGGCAGTCATCGTATGCTTGGGCATCATGATGAAACGCCTTAATAGGAGAGAATAGAGCGCGGCATGTACTGCCCCACTTAATTTCCGCGTATTTCGGTCAATCCGGTAGACTATATCTGCAAAATCTGCAAAGAATTCAGCCCGCTTCTAGCCTCCACATCTTATTCGCTACCTCTTCAATACACATTTTTCATACAGATTGTTGAGTTTGCCCGTGGAATCGTATCGAATCTTGAGTTGGCGGTAGCCTCCTTCATTGTACAACTCTCCAAATTCCTCTCTGGAGTAGAACGAGGTCGAATAGAGGGATTTTTGGCCCTCGAGCTTCCGCACCTTGGCTTCAATGGCTTTATTGAAGTAACCCTCTTCGTGATCGGTCTTCACCGCATCCCAAAATCCAAAATTGACATACAATTTGTGCGGTTTCATGGAATACAGTGAGTACGAAACCGACGGATCATAGGCAGTCACAGGGCAGATCCAGACCGGCTTGATCCCGACCTCCTCATGGAGGAATTGTGCAAATTCAGGCGCATGCTCGATCGGAATTTCGACATCCTGAATGACGGCTTCTTGCCGGTCCTCAAGAGCCCTGGCAACCCATTGTGCCACGGGTGACCGACGAGACCACTTCAATAACTTCCAATACACCGAGGAATGAAGATGCTTTTTCCCCCAAAGCCAACGCATCACGGGATACTGCAGGAAGAAATGTTTAGAACACCAGAACCAATCGGTATCCCAACGCCAGATATAGTCATGGGCCGTGAGATAGTCGGTCTTTTTATGCCGGATCGATTGATAGTAGATCTGCAAATAGGTGTAGTCGCTGAGCCATTCTGCCCGATCGGTGAATTCTCCAGTGGTGATATAGAGATCCTTGTCGGTAAACATCGTCCCATCGACGAAATCCACAGACCGCTCGTTGCACAATCGTGCGACGGCCTGGAAATATTGGTCCCAGTCTGAATAACGGTGGTGTGTCAGTTTGACAAATGGCTTGATGGGGACGAGCTTCACTTTCAGTTTCAGCACATACCCGAGCGTGCCATAGGAGTTTGGAAAGCCGAAAAACAGGTCGCTGTATTCATTCGCTTTCGTCGCCACGACAACTCGTCCATCGGGAAGGAGGATTTCGAGTTCCTGCACCGTTTCGTGCACAAAGCCACACTTGAATGACGACGATTCAATACCGATGCCCGCGATGGCTCCCCCAATGGTGATTGACTTGAGCTGGGGCACGACCGTGGGCATGAGCTTGAACGGGAGTGTTTCCCGAACCAGTTCTTCGTAGGTCGTCAAGCCTTCGACTTCTGCAAACTGCTCGTGTTCATCCACCCGGATCACATGATTGAAATCGCGCAGATCAAGTCGGTGCACGTGCTCCTGCACGCGCTGCCGGAATAGATTGGATGTGGATTTTTCAAGTGCGAGAGGGTCTGCCGCGTTCGTGGCGCGAATGGCTGTCACCACGCGCTCTCGTTTGCCGGCGTATTCCTGCTGCGAGATCATGCCGGTTATCGCACCGATTCATATCCGCCCAGTACACCCTGCTTGGACATCACAATTTGCCAGAGGTGAATCTTCCGGGCGCGGAACGACCCTGCAAGCGATAACAGATAGTAACGCCACATGCGATGGAACCGTTCATCGAACTTTGCCTTAAATTCCCCCCAGTGCTTATCCACATTGTTTTGCCAGGCCACGAGCGTTTTGTCATAGTCTGGTCCGAAATTATGCCAATCCTCCATCACAAGCAGTCCATCCATTGCGGCGCCGAGCTGGGCCACAGAAGGAAGCATGCCACCCGGGAAAATATACTTGTCAAACCATGGATCGGAAGTGGTGACTGAGGCATTGTTCGCGATGGTGTGGAGCAAGAAGAGACCGTGCGGTTTCAATCTGCGATGGGCCGTTTCCATCAACGTCCGGTAATTCTTATATCCCACGTGCTCGCACAAACCGATGGCAGCAACCTTATCGAATTCGCTAGTCGCTTCCCGGTAATCCCCCTGAATCACTTCAACGGGAAGGCCCGCACACCATCGGCGCGCAAAGGCGACTTGCTCCGAGGAAATATTATGGGCCACCACCGAACAGCCGTACTTGCTCGCCGCATATTGTGCAAAGCCTCCCCACCCGCATCCGAGTTCGAGGATACGGTCGCCCTTGCGAAGCTGCAACTTCCGGCAGATCAACTCCAGCTTCTGTTCTTGCGCTTCTGCCAGAGTGTGCACCCCTTTCCAATAGGCGCAGGTGTATTGCATGTGCGGGTCCAGCATCTTTTCGTAAAAGTCGTTGTCCAAATCGTAGTGTTGCTGCGCCACTCTCTTGGACAGTTGTTTATTCTGCATATTGAAGAGGCGTGCTTTGACCGCATTGACGATGAGACGCTTATCGACGACATCCTGGTCGAGCTGAGCCATATGAACCTTTGAGAAGAACTCGTCGAGCTGGACAGAGTCCCACCATCCATCCATATATGACTCGCCAAGTCCCAGCGATCCCTCTGCCAGGACACGGCCATAGAGTTTGTCATTATGCACCAGAATATCTCCCGGCTTGGTGCCGTTGATTTGAATCTGGGCCTTGTCGAGCAATTGTTGAATGACCTGTTTGTGGCTCATCGCAGGATTGTCCTTAGTGGCTTGAAACGGGTCCGAGCTGTGGGGATCTTATGACGGTCCTTGACTATGGGCTGGCGGAGTGCGCCCCATGGGGAATCCACTCTCGGCGGCGATGGTTCTGGCTTTGATGTGTGCGGGAGGCATTCTGAGATCCCACACGATCCCGAACCAAGAGAGCAGCGACAAGACGTAATAGGACACGTCTACTTCCCACCAAAACCATCCTTGATTGGCAGCCGACTGATAATGATGGTGATTGTTGTGCCAGCCTTCTCCACAGCAGAGTATGGCAAGAATGAGACTGTTCTTACTACCGTCGTTGGATTTATACCTGACTCGACCGATCAAGTGCGCAAGGGAATTAATAAAGAATGTACAATGATACAGGGCGGTCGTCGAAATAAACACGCCCCAGACGAGACCTGGGAAGCCCCAGACACCATACATGAGCACCGCGTAGCACAATGGCGGAATCCAGTAGAATCGGTTGAGGAAACAGATTTCAGGATTCCGACGAAAGTCCCTCACGAGATTCAAATCGGTTCGCATATAATCTGCGGATAGTATCCATCCGACGTGAGAAAACCACCATCCCCTCTGCAATGGGGAGTGCACATCTTCTTCCTGATCTGAGTACTTATGGTGATGCCGATGGTGGGCCGCCCACCACAACACACCTTTCTGTGCGGATGTCATCGCGAGGAACGCCAGGATAAACTGGAATACCCGGCTGGTCTTGAACGAACGATGGGAAAAATAGCGGTGATATCCCACCGTGACGGCAATCATTCGCAGATAATAGCTGGCGACAGCTAACAAAACCCATTCCCATCGAACCCCGGTCTGAAAAGCCAAGAGGCACATCAGATGGATGCTCAGAAATGGAATGACGTCCCAATACTGAACAAAATCTTTCCAGGACCTGCCTACCAGGGAACCGTCGGTGTGATGGGTCGTTCCGTTCATACAGAATCTGTTGTGCCTTCAGCCACTCCACAAGTGGTCACTGTGAGAAACTGCTCGCTGTCACTACCCCTTTATCATGACCCACCCCAGCCCAGCCGGGCGGCCGCTACCATCACTAGCGCCGTTCAACATCGCTCATTGGACGGCACACACGATCCTGGTGACATCGACCGGCTCTGCGGATCCGGTGCGCTTTCTGACTTGCATGGTCTGCTGTAGATAACTGTTGTCGGTCTGGATTTCTTGAAGAGTGGCGGCTTCTGACGTGGTAACGAGACTGGTGACTCCCGCGACGGGTGTGCTCAGCATAAACGTCTTCCTCCTCCGACGGATTATGCAAAAGGGATTATCCTTCGCATAAAGCCGTGAGGAAAAAATGGCAGTTGAAACGCGCGTGAATATGCAACTGTACTCGAACCGACCTCCACCCCCGACGGGTGTCGACAAAACCATGTAAGAGGGTGGTCGTGAACGAGAACGGAAAGATGGGGCTGAATCCGAACCAGCTCAGACCTACTAACCTCCCTCGAGGTCTCCAGGTCGAACCGGCTCAGGTTGTCTCTCCCGGGCCGGATGCTGGCAGGTCTTCGGGCTCGCGAGCGCTTCGGCTTTTGCCGTACTCCTACTATCCACTGCTTCCCAGCTCCAAAGAGCCAGTGCCTCTCGTGGATTCGTTCTCGCTCACCGCTGCGGGGCAGCCCCGGACTCGCACCGGGTTTCCTTCTTTTTCTCTGAAAAAACTCAGAGAACCAGCACGAACCGCAGTTTATTGTGGGACTCGATATTTGTCAACAACGATATTGCAGCTGGCGGGACGATTGACAAGCCGCGATGCCGCCTGAACATATCCGGCAAACAACCGCCATATGAGTCTCATCTGCGTCCTGCAAAAGAAGTTGAATCGGCACTGGTGCAAGATTCCGTGATGTGTGGAAAGTCAAGACAGATCCGCAGTATTTGGCATTCGTCTCTGTCTCCACTGCTTCCTTCTAGTAAAGAACCCCGCCCTCCCGGGCGGGGCATTCAAATGCAATTTTCGTAACAAGACCCATGACATCTCCCGTCTTTTCCACGGCCCCATTGGGGACGTATTCCATTTGGAGCGTGAGCTTGGATTGGGTATCAGACAACGGATAAAACATCACGAGGTCTGCATTCATGGCCCCTCCCTTACTGGTCCACGCGATACGTTGATCCGGAATTTGCTCCGTAATTTCCGCATCCCATTCTTCCTCTTTGCCGGCGATGGTGGCTTTCCAAACGGAGGCGCTTGTCATTGATCTGCTTGACCTGCTCTACGTCTTCCATGAACTTAGGGAATCTTCAAATTGCGTCCATTGATTATAGGCAGTATTCACCGGCACGTTGAGTTCGATGGATTTTTCGATCACTGACATGAGGCTGGTCCTTTCATGTTTAAGGTCCCGCCAGAACTCGTTACTCAACTATGCGCTATTGGTCATTGGGGAGCGACTAGTAAACCCCCGAGACCGAAAGCTAGAAACCTTGCGAGATATGCGGGCTAGATTGAGCCGTATAGTGCATCAAATAGGACCGTGGCTTTATTAATCTTCCTACGTATACTTACTATACCACACATGTAGGAAAACAGAAAATAATTGCGCGGCTACGTTAATGGACTATGCTGAACGAATCGCACCATCGAATGCGACGTGCTGACACGGCGGCTCCACAAGGGGTTCACACATGCTGTCTGACACCAAAGATCAAGGACTCGGACTATTTCGAACCCAAGTGCGCGTGGACCGCTATCGAGCACAGGTCGTCATTTTGCAGAGCCTTGTTTCCATCGTACTCTCGTATCAGGTTCTGTATACCCCGGAAACCATCCTTGCTCGCCCGGTCCAGGAAATTCTTGTTCTAGGGCTATTGTCGCTGATCGGAGCCGCGTTCCTCCTTCCCATCAAGCTTGTCGAGAGCCGCGCCTTCACGATCATACTGCTTCTCGTAGATACTGCGGTTACCTCCAGCATTATTTATGCAACGAACCAACTGGGGTCCGACCTCTACCTAGCCTATTTCTTAATCATTCTCATCTCTGCCTCGATGAGAACTCTCCGGCTGAAGATCGTCTGTTCTGCGATCATTGCGGCGCTCTATGGAGCCATACTCTACCTATCCGTGGGAACTGGGCTATTTCTAGAAGGCCATCTCATTCGGATCTCAATTCTCCTCATCATCGGTGTGGTGTATAGCGTCATGAGTGAGAGTTTGGAACGAGAACGCAAGGGCAAACTGACACTCATTGATGAAGTGAACGAGCGTCGCCGGGCCGAGGATGCGCTCAAGGCAAGTGAGACCCTCTTACGCGCACTCCATGACATCACCGTGGATACCGCCAACTGGGAGCAACGACTTCGTCGGATTTTAACCTTAGGCTGCAGCACCCTGGAGTTGTCTACGGGCATGGTGACGCGGATTGATGGCGACCATTACGAGATTCAACAGGTCGTAAACCATGAGGCGAATCATCCATTGAATGGCCGGTATCGGTTGCGGGGAAGCTATTGTGAATGGACAGCCCAATCCCGAGATGCGATTACCTTCACTTCTCCCGATCAGTCAGACTGGAGCCCCCCGGCCGATGATCCACTAGGTACTCCACAAGCCTTCGCGGCCATCGCGATTCACATGAATGGAGCAGTGTATGGAACGTTGAGTTTTTCGAACAAGACATCACGGGCAAGAGCATTCGCTGGGTATGAGAAAACATTCTTGCAACTCACGGCTCAATGGATCGGGCATGAATTAGAGCGAAAAGATTCGCTCGCCTGCCTCCAGCAAGCAAAGGAGCGGGCTGAAGCTGCCAGCCGAGCCAAGAGTAATTTCTTAGCCACCATGAGTCACGAAATCCGAACGCCGATGAATGCCATCATCGGAATGTCCGATCTCCTCTCGGAAGGCTCATTATCTCTTGAGCAGCAAGAGCAACTGGGTATTTTGCGGAGATCCAGTACTAATCTTCTTGACATCATCAATGACATTCTGGACCTCGCAAAAGTCGAGTCAGGGAGTATTGGATTAGAACAGATCAGGTTTGACCTGCATGAGGTACTAGACAAGGCCACCGAGCTTATGGCCCTTAGGGCACAAGAAAAGGGGCTTGAAATACTTGTTTCGGTCGCACCTGATGTGCCCATCGGGTTGATTGGCGATCCCCATCGCCTTCGACAGGTCATGGTGAATTTAGTCGGAAATGCCATTAAATTTACAGAGCGAGGTGAAGTCGCTGTCAGAGTTACGAGTGAGGCCGACGCGAATCAAGCAGACGCGTTACGCTTTACTGTTTCAGATACGGGCATTGGTATTCCATCTGAAAAGCTCGGCGCGATCTTTGAACGATTCACCCAAGCCGATGGGTCTACGACGAGGCTCTACGGTGGCACCGGCCTGGGGTTGGCCATTTCGAAACAGTTGACCGAGCTTATGGGAGGGAAAATATGGGTCGAGAGCTCCTTGGGGAAAGGCAGTGTCTTTTCTTTTACCGCTCGTTTCGGCATCCCACAAGACCAGAGTGCCCTTGTGGCATCGCCTGACATGATCGGTGTGCAAACACTGTTGGTGAGTAGCAACGAAGGGAGTCGCAGACTTGTAGAAGAGACACTACAATCCTGGGGAGCAACCGTCTCCGAGATAAGAGATGAAGAACCGGCGTTGATGGTACTTACCGAGGCAGTGGACGGTGTTACCCCCCACCGCGTGTTGTTTCTCGATCTGGGCGACATAGACTTGGATCGATCTCCAAACCGTACGAAGTTAATCAAGGCTGCAAAAGACCATGGAGTCGCGGTGATTGTCTTTGTTTCCGATGTTCGAAGCTCTAATATTAGGCACGCCTATAGCCTAGGGTTAGACGGCTACGTCACCAAGCCACTGACGAAAAGGAAGCTGAAGAGTGTCGTTGATGCAGCAATGAAAAGAGGCGCGAGGGCCACCAGTTACAATTCACCACACACTCCGACTGAACTGGATCGCAATGTGGCGATTCTCCTAGCAGACGATTCATCTGACAACCTGTTTCTCATTCAGTCCTATCTCAAACATTCCGGCTACCAGCTAGACACGGCTGAAACTGGAAAAGTGGCGTTTGAGATGTACCAAGTCCGGAAATATGATCTGGTGCTGATGGACGTACAAATGCCCGTGATGGATGGACATACTGCCACCAGAATGATCAGAGAATGGGAAACGCAGTCCAACCTAAGCCCCGTTCCCATTATTGCCTTGACGGCTCATGCCTACCAGGAAGAAATGCAAGCGAGTTTCGCTGCCGGCTGCTCGGACCATCTGACGAAACCCATCAAAAAAAATACCCTGCTGAACGCAATCCAGAAATGGATCAAGCAGGGTCCGCAGAAGTCTCAGCGGCAGATGGATGTAATGGCTGCATCTTTCCCGAAGGCATGATTGTTCTAACCTGAGAGAACCGCCAGACCGCAGCAAGAACGTCCTTCCTCTGCGCCGCTGCAATCATCCTAATCAGGGGGCTTCGTCGGATGGTCAAAAGAACTCCCGTGGCCAACCAGCAGCTCTTCGTGAGGGATACCTAAAGGAGCACAGGCACGCTTCGGATGAAATAACTCCGAAGCCGGAACAGCGGGAGCAGGCACGAGAAGAGAGTGAGTTCATCGAGAAAGAATCTTCACGGCGCTTGGCGTGACGCGCACAGAGGGGAGAGATCGGGTCAGACGACTTGAAACGGATCCCGGGTGTTTGCCGCCACCAATTCACCGCAGGCAGTGCAGCAATAGTTGCCCGTCAAGTAGCCGCCTTCGCTCGCTTCCAGTTCCTGGTTCGAATGCGCACAGGTCGGTAAATCAGGGTGCTGTTTCAACTTCACGCGTAACGCTTCCGTGTCAGCTCTCGTCATCACTTCCCCTCCGTCGTCCGCTCATGGCCTTCGAGACGCAGGGATCTCACTCACAGCGGAGCCGCCAGTCGTCGGAGTGGGAGTCTTGAGCAGACGCTTGAGCGCATCCCCCAGGCGATGCAGCGAGAATTCCTTCTCGACGAACTCGGTCACCCCAAGGGCCCGGACCTGCTGCTCCCTCTCAGGAGTGGCGGCTCCCGTCAAAATGATCACGGGCTGATCAGAGTTGAGACGGCGAATCTGTTGCAAGACCGCGACCCCATCCATCTCCGGCATCTTGAGGTCAAGCACCACGACATCGGGGCGTTCTCGGCGAATGAGTTCTAGGCCTTTCCGACCACCATCCGCGAGAACTACGTCATAGCCCTTTCGGCTGAGGAGCGTGTCGAGGAGATTCCGTATGCCCTGCTCATCATCGATCACGAGCACTTTGGTCATGAGACCTCCCAGAATAAGAATGGTGAGGCTTCTCCGACAGGAACTGCCAAGCCTGGCGCCCTACTAGGAGAAGGATATCAAAGGAATGCCGTTTGTCGAGAGGGCGTTCGTGCAGCCAACCGGTCCTGGTCTAAGGAGCCGTTCGGGCCCGGATACAATCATGCAACCTTTCAAGGCGTTCGGTGGACCGTAACGCACGGCGCACGATGAGGCTCTGAGAGGGGATCAGGGGACTCTCGCATTATCGCCCGATCCCAGTCGCTCTGCAAATCGGAGCTAGGGACTTTCCTAGTACCAGCAACCCCTGCCCGGAGGAGAATGCGCTACCGTGCGAAATGGCACCTCGCCTTGGTGCTGGTTCAATCTGGGTTGGTGAACAATGACAGAAGGAGTACCAATGGCTAATGAAATCCCGTTCTTTCCGATAGCGCGTGAGACGGTTGCTGCGAAGGATCAACACGAAATCGCCAACACGCTCAGAGAATTTGGGAAAAGCGCCATAGCCTTGCGCGACGTGATGGATCAGGGCAGGGCCCTCACGGATATGGACTTACTCTTCATTGAAAACCATTTCCACGTCATCCAGGTGGCCTATCTTCGGTGGAAGCGGACGTATCGGCCTGTACCGAAAGATCCAGCGTGGGGGTATGTGCGGAATCGCTTCAATAGCCTCTGTACTTTATAGTCAGACTTCTCTTTCGACACCAGCTCTTCAGGAACAGATCCGGCGAGCAAGTGCGGACGTAGACGGCGCGTTCACCTGGCCATTCCGCCAGTAGTAGTTCTTTTCTCGTCACGCTACAAACGAGCACCGTTGCGTGTCCCGTAGTTTCCGACGCGCCTAGGGGCCGCGCAGACACCACGGAGCATGCTCAATGTTTCGTAAGACTATGATCGGGACCTCTTCGGCGTGTCACCAAGGGATGGGAGCGACGCCTCAAATCAGGCTCACGCTGATGGGGTGAACCCCTCTGGTGAGACACAGGAATGAGCACACTTGATGGTTCAATGCATGGTGCTCCTCACCCCGCCTCTGTTGCTGCAACCTGATCCCTCGCGGATGCTGCCGCTCGAGCGAGGGCTCGAGGCCTGAAAAACCGCATGGTGGCTCCGGTCGCAGGGATCGTCGAACTCGCTGCGTGCTCGAACTCTTCTGGCGAATGGTAGCCCAACGCCGAATGCAACCGGACGCGATTGTAGTACTGCTCGATGAACACGGCAATGTTCGCACGCAGGTGATCGAGATCCCGATAGGTGTTCGCGTAGATCTCTTCCCGCTTGAGCGTCTTCATGAAGCTCTCACAACTGGCGTTGTCATAGGGGTTGGCCGGCCGGCTCATGCTCGGGAGCATGTGGTGCGTGCGCAGCAGCATCACGTACGCGTCGGAGGCATACTGGACGCCGCGATCGGAATGATGGACCAACCCAGGCGGCGGATGCCCCTCCGCGAGGGCATGCGTGAGGGCCGCCATCGGCAACCGGGCCGCCAGTGTGCGGTCCAGCGCCCAGCGGACGACCTTGCGGGAATACGCATCGAGCAGCACCGCCAGATAGACGAACTCCGCGCGCAGGCGAATATAGGTGATGTCTGCGACCCAGAGCTGATTCATCCCGGTGAGTGTCAGGCGGCTGGCCAGGTTGAGCGCGACCTCTAACGCATGATCGGAATTGGTCGTGACCACAAAGGCCCGCGGTTGCACGGCGAGCAAGTTGTCTTCACGCATGAGCCGCACCACCCGTTTGTGGTTGACCCGCATCCCACGCCGACGCAGTTCCGCCGTGATGCGCCGGTAGCCATACCGACGCCGGTGTGCGATGGCGACTCCCTGAATGGCCGTCCGCACCGCCATCTCTTCTTCTCTGGGTTGGTCCGCCTGCAACGACCGATAGAACCCCGCCCGGCTGACCTGTGCCAGATCACACATCCGCTCGATACTCAATGAGCCTTGCCTCGACAACACGTCCCGGATGTGGGCGTAGATGCCTGCGCGCCAGCTGTGCCGTTCCGCTCGCGTCGCGCCTCGACGGTGTGCAAGGCCCCTTTGAAAAAATCGACTTCCAGCACCTTCTCAGCCAGCACCCGCTTGAGTTGGCTGACCTCTTTCCGGAGCGTGGCCTCGCGTGAATTCGCCGGCGACCCGTGGCTCTCCTGCGGCTCAAGCTTCTCGCGCCACGTATACAACAGCCGTCGACTGATGCCGGGCTCCTTCGCGAGTGCGACGATGTTGTCGCTCTGCGTCAGCCGATCCACCGCCATCTGCCGAAAGGCCTTTGGAAACTTTCCCACGCGTTTCTTCGCCCTTGCCACCTTATTCATGTGCCAAGTGTGTCAATTGCCGTGTCTCAATCTAGGGGGTCAGTCCAACGAGATTATCTTTTACGGCCTCGTATGAGCGACATATGCACTCCTGGAAGGCATCATTGCCAAACTCGCCGGCAGCCTCTATGCCGTCAAGTACCTACGTAGTCGGCGAAGCGAGTACCATAAATAGGTACCAAGTTATATAGATGAGCTATACTTCTTCAGAGCTATTTCGTGTGACCGCATTTGGAAATGATGAAAAGGAATTCCCTCACCGTGAAATACTCCTCCTCAGGTTCCTCACCACGACACATGCGGAACACTGTTCCGATCCCTGATACGGACATCTCCCGACAAGCGATCATCATAGTGGCCGCACGGTTATGACGAGAGTCGACTACTCATACCATGGAAGGACGGCCTATAATAATTCCACTACCTGAGGCAGTGTGCTCTTTCATCACCCCGTGCCGGTGTGGCCATCAAGAGCCCCAGTGCTGTGATAGGGAAGAAGTGGAGGGAAGAAGACGCCATGGCGGACATCGATACCCTATTTAAGACAATGCTAGAGGAAAAGGCGTCGGATCTCCATCTCATCGCGGGTCAGAAGCCAACACTCCGCATCCATGGCGAACTGGAACGATTAGAAAGCCATGCCGTGCTCGAGAATGACGTCCTCCACGGCATGCTCTTTGAGATCACACCCGCGGCGAAGAAAGAAGAGTTTGATAAAACCGGCGATGTAGATTTCGGGTATGAACTGGCAGGTCAAGCACGCTTCCGCGCAAACTTCTTCCAACAGAAATATGGCTGCGGTGCGGTCTTTCGGCAGATCCCCAGTACGATCGTCTCTGCGGAGACGTTGGGCCTGCCTCCGATTCTCACTCGTGCCGCGATGTTACAAAAAGGCTTGGTGCTGGTCACTGGCCCCACGGGAAGTGGGAAGTCGACGACGTTGGCCGCGATCATCAATCATGCCAATATCCATCGAAAAGACCATATCATTACCATCGAAGACCCCATCGAATTCGTGCATCAAAGCCGGGGATGCATCGTGAACCATCGGGAGGTGGGGCTGCATACGAAGTCGTTTGCCACGGCCCTTCGGGGTGCGCTCCGCGAAGATCCAGATATCATTCTCGTGGGAGAAATGCGGGACCAAGAGACCATTCGCTTGGCCGTCGAAGCTGCGGCAACCGGACACCTGGTGTTCGGGACGCTCCATACGACCAACGCCCCCAAGACGGTCGACCGCATCGTCGAAGTGTTTCCTCCTCAGGAACAAAGTCAGATCCGAAACACCCTGTCCACAAGCCTGAAAGTCATCGTGGCGCAAAACCTCTTTAAGCGAATCGATCAGAAAGGGCGATGCGCGGCATTGGAGATTATGGTCTGCACGACCGCCATCGCGAATCTGATTCGGGAAAGCAAGACGGCGCAAATGTCGTCGATGATCCAGACGGGCAAGAAAGCGGGCATGCAAAGTTTGGATGAAGCCATCCTGGAGCTGCTG
>CBDDRH010000106.1:0-6110 GCA_965233025.1 uncultured bacterium | reverse complement strand
CCAGCGATTAAGCGGCATCGGCGCATCAGCTTTCCGCATGTCCGCGATCATCATCTTGAAGCTCTCGGTCGATCCGGGGAACTCGGTCTCCAGCGGGTCAACAGGCTCGTCTCCAAGCTGCTGCTTGACCTGCTCAACACTGGCGAGTTCGGCGCGACGGCGGGAAATCCATTCGGGGATGGATTCGTATTCACCCTTGCCGCCGTACCACCACGGATGGTCAGCGAGGCGGAACTGCGCAATTAATGTCTGTGCGCCGTCGATGATCTCCTCGAACTCGTCAAGAGAAGCGACGCCGTTCCCGTTGTGCTTGATCTCGCGGAATTTAGCCATCGCGGCAGTCTTTGTCTTCTCTTGCCCATCCGGCCACGCCGGGCGGGCTTCGTCCACGATATGCTCGGCAGGCGCAACATCGTGCGTCGTGGCGTCGGCGTCGTTATCGCCCTCGGTCGGAATGGCGAAGGTCATGAACGCGGCGTACTTGTAGGCCGCCGACATTGCCTTGTTCGTGGCCTTGTCGCCGCTGTCCATCGCCTCGCCATAAGTGCGAACGGTGTGGACGCTGCCGTCTTCGACCGCGACGAAATCGAACTCTGCAGTCACGGTCACATAGAACAGCACGCTTTCCTTGCGCTGACCGTTCCATTCCTTGATTGTGACGCGTTCGTGCATCGCGCGGTCGATCATGCGCGGAAGGACGCAAAGCCCGTGCTTGGAAAGCAGCGGCGACAGTGCGGAATAGACATCGTCGATCCCGCGAAACGCGTAGTTCTGTTGGACGTTCTGGCGGTTCTTGCCGATACCGACCTTGGCAAGCTCGCCCTGCACGGCAGCAATTGCCTTGTATACTGCACTCATCATCTTCTCCTTGGGTTTTGGCCCCAATCAGGACATGGCCTCACCGCGCGAGATGAGCGTCGGTGGAGGCATACGTTTGAATTGGCTGTTTGCGACTGAGGGGAGTTCGCCGGTTCCGTAAGGAAATGCGGCGAGGATAGCTGACGAAAGCGCATCGCTGCTCATGGCGGCAGCCTTGTTGCGAACGGCTTCGTCGTTCAGTGCAGGGCGCGTTTGCGTGCGCGGCTTGGCGATGACGACCGATGCGAAGGCCTCGTCGTATCCCGCCATGTAAGCCATCGTCGTCTTGATGACGTGTTCGGTGGGAATCCACCCGCCACGGAGGCGGCGCATCAGGTTCGAATTGTTGAGCGCATTACGCCCGAAGCGCGATTCCGGCATCTTGTGGCGCCTGATGAAATCGGCGCAGACATCGTAAAGCGTCTGCGTCATTCGCCCGGCTCCGGCTCGATGAGGAAAGCGGCGAAGGATGTGTCGGGTGTCGGGACATTTGGCGAACGCGGTGTTAACATCGCGGAAGCGGCTTCCGGCTCTTGCCAATCAATGGCAGATTCCAGCGCATTGGCACGATCAATGCATGGCATGGAGACATGTCGAGATTTGCTTGTATTCATGCTGCTTCCACCCATGAACTGGCGGGGACAGCCCCTCCCGTCTCGCGTTCGATAGCAACGGCGACATCTAGCGTCGGCCTCGCGCTACCATTCACGATGCGATTGAAATTGCTGCGGTCGTGGCCGATCCGTCGCGCAAGCTCAGCCTGCGTTATTTCCGGGTGGCCTTCGATGTATTGGTTGAGGAGTGTCATGATTAGAGGTTGTACATGATACAACCCCCACCCGTCAACAGCCGTTGTACAGCCACACCTCGCGCCACGTTGTTTGTGGTGCAACAATGTGGTATGTCTAAAGCGTATCGAAAAACATATATCCGTGAGTGGCGCCAGAAGCGGGGGTATTCCCTTGAACGGCTCGCCAGCATGATACCGATGGATAAGGGTAACCTGTCGAAGATTGAGCGCGGAATCCTGCAATATAATCAGGAACTGCTCGAACGGCTGGCCGAGGCACTACGCACTGAGCCTGCCAGCCTGTTGATGCGCGACCCAACCGATCCTGACGGGATTTGGTCCGTATGGGACCGCGCGAAGCCGGGTGAGAGAGAGCAAATTGTCAAGGTCGCAGAAGCATTGGTTGGGTTGAAAGAGGCATCATGAACAGGAGGATTTATGCGTAAAATCATTCTTGCGGCCGTTTTCGCCGCGATCTCAACGCCAGCGTTCGCCAAGTGCGATATGTACGGCAACTGCTACACGGTTCGCGAGAAGTACGACGGTTCGGTTGCCGTGCAGGGCTTCAACAGCAACGGAACTTGGAGCCAGGAATACAAGCCTGATGGGCGATATAGCGGGTACGACATCGACGGGAACTTCTACCAAGGCAACAACAAGACCGGCCAGCACTTGAACTACGGCACTGGCGAGACGTGCTTTGGCAAGGGAGCTGGTCGCGTCTGCTACTAAACGACCCCGACACTGATTCGAACTAAGCCCGGGTAACGCCGGGCTTTTTCGTGCGCGAAACGGAAAAAGTGTACCTGATACAACTTTCCGCTTGCGCTGTGCGTTGTACGTGATACAACTGCTCCCATCAACACGGGAGCCTTACATGTCCTACCCCACCCTCACCACCCTCGAAGTCGAGTGCCCTGCCTGCGAAGGTCATGGCATCGTGACGGACGAAGGCGGTCTTTATGGCGTTGCCGATTGTCGGTTCGCCAAGTGGATCGATTGCACTGAGTGCGAGGGCATCGGCTCCATTGAGATGGAGATCGCAGCATGACCAACTACATAGAGCAGAGCCTCCAGTACGCCCGCGAGCAGATGGAGCGCGGCTACTACCTGATCCCCGCCCACATGCATCAGGCCATCCGTGATTATGTCCTGCACGGATATCAGCCCGGCTCGTTCCTGACCGCCCTGCTGTCGAACGACTTCATGGAAGCGGTTGGCCGCGCGGATGAGGACAATGCGCGATGCCTGAAGGGCTGGGCGCAGTTCTTCTACAATTACGTCCCGAACGGCTGCTTCCGTTCTCCAGAAGCTGTCGCGGCGTGGATCGCGGGCGGTGGGCTGTATGGGCGCCTTTCGAAGGATGAAGCAGCATGACCCGAGACACCGACGCCCGCCTCCGCTCTGACGCCTCTGCGCGCGAGCTTGGCTGCACGACGGCTATTGCCGCGATGATTTACGGCGGACTGCTGGCTTATCTTGTTTGGAGGGTGATGCTGTGAGTGACGAGATTAAACCCGGCGTAGCACTCGGCAAGATTGCGCGGCACATCGTCGACCTTGAAGCAGATCGCGACCGCGCTTCCGACGCCTGTGCATCCGTACAGCGTGAGAGGGATGAAGCGATGATTGTATTGCGCCGCCTTGTGCAATCAGTTGACGAGCTAATTTCTGAGAGCGCTGGGGTGTACGGGCTTCATTTGAATGGCGACCCCGCCCCTTGGGGCGAATTAACCGTGGCCGGGCCATATGAAGAATGGCTGATCGAACTGGAATGTTCAAGGGCCTTCCTCTCACGCTACGAAGGAGAGGTGAAGTGATGCGCTATCCTGCCCCGACATGCGGATGGAAGGCGCACAAGCTCGCCGACCTCGAAATGGAGCAATTGAACTCGCTTCGAATTGCGGTTGAGACTGACCCCGCGAGCGCCAATCCAAATAGGCGGTCGATTTATCTCTACACGCCCGCTGCCAGAAAGAAGCTCGACGCTCTTGCTTGGGCCGTAACGCACAAGCTTAAGGAGAGGGCCGCGTCATGAGCGACTACACCCCCACCGAGAAATCGCGTCTCGTCGTCATAGCGGCATTCATGTTTGCGGCACTGGCTTTCGGGGTGGTTGCTATCGTGCATTTGCCGCTGATTGTGGAGATGGTCTGATGGGCAATCCTGTCACCATAGGGCGGGCGCAGCTTTGGCTGGGTGATTGTCGGGATATTCTGCCGACGCTCGGCAAGGTCGATGCCGTCGTGACGGACCCGCCTTATGGGATTGGCAAAGACGGTCAGGTCCGCACGACAGGCGGGAACGGCGGACGCAAGGCCCATGACTTCCTGGGGTGGGATGCCGAGCGTCCGGCTGCACAAATTTTCGATATGATCCGTGCGCTTTCAAATGACGTCATCATTTGGGGCGGAAACTACTTTGCGGATGTTCTCCCCGCGACAGGAAAGTGGCTTGTATGGGACAAGGGTCAGCGGATCAATCAGTCGGACGGTGAGCTGGCTTGGACAAGCTACAGCGGCGCCCTTCGCATAAAAACAATGAACCGCGTCGAGCTGTTGATCGAAGGAACTATGCACCCGACACAAAAGCCAGCGAAACTTATGAAGTGGCGCATAGAACAGCTTCGCGACAATCCGAAAACAATCCTCGACCCCTTTCTCGGATCCGGCACCACCGGCGTTGCAGCCGTACAGATGGGCCGCAACTTCATCGGGATCGAGAAGGAAGAGAAATACTTCCAGATCGCCTGCAAACGAATTGAGGACGCACAGCGTCAGGGCGATATGTTCCAGGAGTCCGCAGCATGAAACACGACCCGATCCGCCCGAGCATCGAGCAGCTATTCGCGCAGTGGAGGGTCGGGCAGGCTCTGGCATATTGCCATCAAGCACTGCACGACGCCTGCGATGACATCGAAAAACGAGAAGCGCTGTGGTCTGCCTTTGAGAGGAACGAGGATCACAAGCGCCGCTGCGTGGAACAAGTTTTGGAGCAGATCGACGCAACATTCGGCCCCGGCATGGGGGAAGCTGTCAAGGAGATGTTGGGATGAGCTACAATCGCATGGACCATGCGGGCTGGGTCGAGAGAAATAATCAAGCTGCTAACGAGATATATGGCAAGCGCCGTAATTACAAACCACGCCCGGAAAAGCTCACCGAGTTTCAGGCCAAGGTGATGGACATCCTCGGAATGGTTGGTGGCGGCATCTACAACGCTCCGATCAATTGGGAAAAGGTCCAGTGGGGAGAGGGTGGGCGCTGGAGCATGATGATCGTGCCATGGCGCGACGGACGCATGTCCACCTTCGACTTCTATCCGCTGACCAATCTCGTATTCCTGTGCCACGAGGCGCGTATACGTTGCGAAATACGCGCGCGAGTCGCAGGTCATTTCCAGTTGATGCTCTCACAGCGCTCGCATCAAGGCGGCATGTCGGAACGGCATCCGAACCTCGATGAAGCGGTCGCATCTTTCCGTGAATATCTGCCCGCTAACCACAGGGTCATTTACCAGCAGGAAAGCGAGGCGGCATGACCCCCGGCTTCCCCTCCCTCCGCTTCGACCGCCGCTGGTGCGCTGTTGTAGGCGTGTGTGCGGTTATCTGGATTGGATATTGGATTGAGAGGATAGGACTGTGAAGATATCTCTCGACGACTTTTGGTCGCGCTACGGCCACAGCGAATACGACGAAAACGATTTCGCTCGTGCGCTCGCGCGCTTGCCGTCGATTGGCGAAAGCGGCCCTTGGGTTGCGGGTGGGTCGGTGCGCCGTCTCGTGATGGGCATGGCGCAAGATAGCGACTACGACTTCTTCTTTCGCGATCAGGAGCAGTTCGAAAAGTTCTGCGATGACATGAAGGCGAAAGGGGCGCGGTCGGTCAACGAGAACGATTTTAATATCACGTTCCGGCTGCCTGCCAAAGAGGCAAAGCCGGTCGGCGATGATGAATTTGAGCCCGCAGGCCCCGAGCTTAAGGTGCAGGCTATTCGGATCGCATTCCACGAAAGCCTTGAAGCCGTCCTCGACAGTTTTGACTTTTCGATATGCCAGTGCGGCTTCGACGGAGATAATCTACTGTTTGGCCAGTGGTCTCTATTTGATCTTGCCGCGAAACGCCTTGTGCCCGGAGAGATACGCTACGGAACTTCGACGCTGCGACGAATCATCAAATACACCCGCCAAGGTTACACGATCTGCGGCGGTGGGCTGGCCAATATCCTTGAACAGGTCGTGGAGAATCCGACCATCATTCAAAGTAAGGTCGAATATGTCGACTAACCCCGCCGACATCGCGCGTGCGCTGAGTGAGAAACAGCGAGATGCATTGATCTCCGTATGCCGCACAAATGGTGGCGGGGTCAGCGTTCGGTGCCGTGTTGGCGGCGACGGGTACGGCATACCTGTATCGGCGCCATACCGCCGACTATTCGAGCGCGGACTAATTCAAGGCAAGGCC
>CBDDRH010000105.1:0-9230 GCA_965233025.1 uncultured bacterium | reverse complement strand
TCAGCGATTGGTTCCACCGAGAGATCATTCCGCTCGAACTGGTCGACAAGCGATTCTATCACCTCGATACCTGCTTGTGTCCCTTGAGCGGCGGTGAACTTCTGTATTTCCCTCCCGCCTTCGATCGCTATGGACAAGAGGTGCTTATCGAACGAATCGCTCCTTCCAAACGTCTCGTGGCGCCGGAAGCTGAAGCGCTCAGGTTTGCCTGTAATGCCGTCTGTGTCGGGAAACACGTCGTGCTGCCCGCAGGCTGTCCGGAAACAGAATCGCTGTTGACCTCGTGCGGCTATCTCCCACATCCAGTCCCGCTCGATGAATTCATGAAGTCCGGCGGCTCGGCGAAGTGTCTGACGCTAGCGTTAGACTGAGTATTGTCGCTGGTCAGTAGTTAATAGCCGCTCGTCAATGGCTGAGGCGGCCTACCTGCTTTTTACCTACCGATGATGGCTGACTATAGTGCGCCACGCAAGATGCTCAAAATGCTCGTCCAGCAAGGCCGCAGTGAGTGAAGGGCCGAGGCGTACCCTTGGGGTACGTTGAGGGCCTGAACGATACGAGAACGCAGCTGGCGAGCTTTTTCAGCATCTTGCTAAGGTTTTTTTTGCCGGAAGAGGAAAGATCCATACAGCCCGGCGATGGCGATCGTGACGAGTTCGATCGTCAGCAACAATCGGCTCACGATGGCATCGGGTGTCGGTGGGTTTAAGATGAAATGCAGGCCGAGAAATTCGGGAGCCTGTGACGGCGGGGTTTCCCAGGGTGGGAAAATAATTGCGAGGGACAGCGTAGCCACCATGCCATAGAGGACTTCGATGTTGAGTTGTCCTGGCCCAGGTGTTGCGGGTGGTGAAGGTGGCGGCGGGGGGAGTTCAACGGGGTCTGCATGAAGCCGTTGCCCGCACTGCGAGCAGTAGCGGCTAATCTCCGGGAGTTCCCGTCGGCATGATGGACAAATTTTCATGAGCGGCTCCGTGTCTAAGCTACACCGAACCGCATTGGTTTGCCAGATATAAGCAGTGGCGGGTGGTTTGTCGATCAGAAGTGGTAGCTGACGCCGAGGCTGAATGTGAGGGGAGTATAAGTTGCTTTAAATGCGAACGGGTCCGCGTTCGGATCGCTATCGTTTGAGGAGTAGTTTATGCGCGCGTAGTTATACTTTCCTTCTCCGAACAAAGCCAATCTACGGGTAATATAGTAACGTAGCCCGAGTTCAGTGTTAAAGCCGAACGCGGTGGCGGATTGTCCGGGCGGTGCATCAGGACCATTTAATGAGGCAAAGTAAATAGAGGGTCCGATACCAAAGTATGGTTGAAGGCGATAACCAGGATACCTGAGCACGATGCTGTTATCCCACGTAATCATGCGCTGGTGAACGCCCGCAAATATTGGCGAAGTCAACGACCCACCGGGACCCGAGAGTACCAGAGACCCTTCTTTGATATGTGGGGTGGAGTAGAACACTCCGGTCTCGATACCTATCCAGCGAGCTTTTGTGAAAAAGTGGCCAAGTTTTCCGCCTAGGCTCATGGTGTTCTGCAGTGGCTGATCAGAAATACTGAGTCCGCTGATTTGGGTTTGGGTGACTTCTCCATTGCTCAAGTCCTGTGGCTCAACATACCCGATCTGCCCTGCCACGTAGGATTCTGCATACGCCTGAGGCGCGAAGAGAACAAATGGAGTCAGCAGCGCCAGCAGACTCGTCATCACGAAGCGCCTTGTCGTGTGCGTGGTTTTCATTGCCATCTCCCTCACTTTCACCTGTAACGATGCCCTATTTCATACTAATCGTCCGGTACGTCAGGACGAAGGAAATTGTGAAAACGTACGTAAAGGGAGCAAGGCATGTGCCATTCCATTCTCCCGGCCTTGTTTGGCAGAGCGGTGGCGTCTGACCTGACTTGACAAAAATCAAAGACCGTCTCTCATTCATTGACAGGTGAAAGAACCGGTTCCTATAATCCGCTCGTCGTAAGCGCGCGGAGCGGGAGTTGCATAACGTGTGAGTCCTGTCCCTGCCAGTCGCGCTTTTCCCGCCTGTCTCGCTCGTCTCGCGTGAGTCAGGGATCGGCAATTGCTGTAAAAGCGTTTAGGAACCATGCAGGCCAGGGCGGCCGATCCCTTATATGCAGACCATAAACCGAATAGGAGTCATCGGAGCCGGCGCCTGGGGCACTGCCCTGGCGAAACATCTGGCGGTGAAAGGTCTCGAGGTTCGGCTCTGGGCCTATGAACGAGAGGTCGTGGATGGGATCAACAAGAAACACGAGAATCAGGTCTTTCTGCCCGGCGTGGCGCTTCCCTCATCGCTTCTCGCCACCGGATCGTTGGTAGATCTCACCGAGCAGAGCGAGGGACTGCTGTTCGTGGTGCCGTCCCATGTCGCGCGTTCAGTGCTGCGAGAGCTGGTCCGGTCCCTTCCCGCTTCGATCCCGCTCATCAGCGCGACGAAGGGAGTTGAAGAAGATACGCTGAACGTGATGACTCAGGTCATGACCGACGTACTTCCTCCTGCCATGCACCGGGACATCATGGTGCTATCCGGCCCGAGCTTTGCGACAGAAGTCATTGCAGGGAAACCGGCGGTACTCTGTTTAGCGGGGAGCAACGAGGAGCTGGTCAAGACATTTCAGGCCGTGCTGATGACACCGGCCTTTCGCGTGTACGCCGACAGCGATGTGCTGGGTGTCCAGCTCGGCGGCGCACTCAAGAACGTGATGGCGCTCGCGGCCGGCGTGGTGGATGGATTGGATCTGGGTCATAATGTGCGGGCCGCGTTGATCACGAGAGGGTTAGCTGAGATGGTGCGGCTGGGCGTCGCGATGGGCGCTGACCCACGAACGTTCTACGGGCTGTCCGGCGTTGGCGACTTGGTGTTGACCTGCACCGGAGCCTTGAGCCGAAATCATACGGTCGGTGCTCGATTGGGGAAAGGCGAGCGGTTGGAGGCGATTCTCGCCAGCATGCAGGCGATAGCGGAAGGTGTGCGGACCGCAAAGGCGGCGTTAGGATTAGCGCGACGTCATCGCGTCGACATGCCGATCGTGCAGGAGATCAACGCGGTATTGTTTGAAGGTAAGTCGTGCCGCAAGGCGGTGACGGACTTGATGGAACGCGACGCAAAGCCGGAGAAAGGGCAGCCATGAATCCTGAGGCGCTTGAACGACTGCTGACGAAGGTGCAAACGGGTACCCTGTCCGTGGCAACGGCTATCGGGCAGCTCCGCACGTTGCCGTATGAAAATCTCGGATTTGCTTCGGTCGATCACCACCGGTCATTGCGGCAAGGGTTCCCGGAGGTCATTTTCTGCGAAGGGAAAACGTCGGCCCAGATTCGTGCCATCGCGAAGGCGTTGTTAAAGCATCATCGTCCGTTGTTGGCGACGCGCGCGACTCGCCAAGTGGCCGCGCTCATCAAACGGCTCGACCGTCGAGCGGTCTATCATGACGAGGCGCGCATTGTGTCGATCCGTGACCCTAAACGGCAACTACAGGGACACGTCTTGGTCATTACAGCCGGTACCTCGGATATTCCTGTCGCGGAAGAAGCGAGAGTGACGGCAGAGGTGATGGGGAGTCGGGTTGAGACGCTCTATGACGTGGGCGTAGCCGGCATTCATCGGTTGCTGGAGCGTCAGAGCCGGCTGATGCAAGCCCGGGTGGTCGTGGTGGTAGCAGGGATGGACGGTGTCTTACCGAGCGTGGTCGGCGGGTTGGTTCCCTGTCCGGTCGTGGCCGTACCGACGAGCCGGGGCTATGGCGCGAGTTTCGGCGGACTTGCTGCACTGTTAACGATGCTGAACTCCTGTGCGGCAGGGGTCGGTGTGATGAACATCGACAACGGATTCGGGGCCGGCTGTCTGGCGCATCGGATCAACATGTTAGGTGAGGAGGTCAAAAGTCATCACGTCGTAAAGTCATAAGGTCTCGACCCCGACTTGATGACGTTCAGACATGACGACTCACTTGACCTCGATTGTTCCGCGTTTCGGCCAGGCAACCATCTGCGTTCTGGGGCCCTTCTCACCGTTCGCGAGTAACTTGGCTCGCACTTCAAAATTATAGAGCCCCGCTCCCGCCGAGATTTTCTTTTGGTCCAATCCATCCCACGTCAAGAGGACAGCGATGCGTGGAGGGGCGGCGCCGTCGGTCGAGGCGGCGTGAGGCTCCAGTGGTTTACGTATGGTGAGAAAACGGAGCGAATTCTTCGACGGCGAGGTGATGAAGGAAGAGAATTCCAACAGGGTTGCGCCGTTCAGCTCCTTAGGCAACTGGACTAGAGCAGAAAACTGCAATGAGCCGGACGAGACTGTATAGGGGTTGGGGGAGACGTTCAAGTCGAGAATCTTCAGCTCCGGTTCTGGGCGCGGGGCGCGGGGGGGGTTCGATTTGGCCGAGGCGACAGGCGGAATCAAGAGTAACAGTACGGCGCAGAGCATCAGCCAGGCGACTCGCCCACGCCACAATCCGAATAACTCCGAGCAGGGCGTGATCGAGGACCGGCAGATTGTCATAAGGAGATACGCGTGTTTCCAGGCTGTTGTGACAAAGCGCCCAGTCGGTGGGCGAGTCCACTGGGGATAACACAGCGTTGGTAGGCTGTCAATGTTCCGAGCCGCTAATGCGCGCGACAAGCGAGAGGAGCATGACTCGCGAGACGTGTGAGCCCTGTCTCTGCCAGTCGCGCGTTTCTCGCTTGTCGCGCGAGTCTCGCCCCCAAGAGCCGATTGCCGTTCGCAGACGGCTTGGGTAAGATGGGCTCCGTCTGAGTGAGGAAGGGAAAGGACGCACGTGGGCGCGCATCTCCATTTCGATTGTTATTCCGGCATCAGCGGCGACATGATCCTTGGCGCGCTCGTGGATGTGGGAGTTCCGTTTCCCGACTTGGTGAGCGGGCTGAAGCGACTTCGGCTTTCAGGGGTCACGCTACGAAAGCGGCGAGTGCATCGAGGGGCGATCCATGCCGTGAAAGTGGACGTCGTGATCACCTCAGGGTTGCGCAAGCCTCTCTCGCTTCATCGGATCCACGCCATCCTCGGTGCGAGTAAACTCCCCGACAAGATCAAGCAACAAAGCCGATTGGTGTTCGATCGATTGGCCGAAGCGGAAGGGCATGCCCATCGCGTGGCCAAGGATCACGTCCACTTCCATGAAGTGGGGGTCCTGGATTCGTTTGTCGATATCGTCGGCGGGCTGATTTGCTGCGATCTGTTGGGCGTGACGCGTGTGACGGCCTCTCCCGTCAACGTGGGAACAGGGACGCTGCGATCGGCTCACGGGATCCTGCCGGCGCCTGGTCCGGCGGTTGCCATTCTGGCGAAAGGGATTCCGATATACAGTGCAGGCCCTCCCCGTGAACTCACCACGCCGACCGGCATGGCACTGCTGCGCACGCTGACATCGGAGTTCGGTCCCATGCCGGTGATGACGCCGACAGCTATCGGCTATGGCGCGGGCGATGCCGATCCTGACGGCTGGCCGAATGCCTTGCGTGTGTTTCTCTCGCGATCGTCATCTCGAAGAGTGCGCGAACGGGATACCGTACTGCAGCTCGAAACCAATCTCGACGATGTGAACCCGCAAACATATGAATATGTCATGGAGCAGTTATTCACGTGTGGGGCGCTCGATGTGACGTTAACGCCGGTCATCATGAAACGTGGACGGCCAGGCATCATCTTGACCTGTCTGGCGGCTCCCGCGCAGCTGGATCGGGTTCTCGACATCTTGTTTCAGGAAACGACGACATTAGGAGTCCGGATCTGTGAGGTGATGCGACAGATCCTTCCTCGGCGGTTTGTCTCGGTGAAGGTACGTGGAGGAGTCGTCCGGATGAAGATCGCCGATGTGAACGAGACGACGGCCAAGGCGGCTCCGGAATATCTCGATTGCAAGCGGATCGCCGAACGAACGGGCCGTCCCGTGAAGGAAGTGCTCGAAGACGCGGTCCTCGCCTATGTCAAACAGCGGGTAGCTAGGCCGACGGGCCGGGGATGACGGTCCTCCTCTATACACTCCTGTTCCTCGTATCCGTCGCGGTGACGTTGGGCGCCTGCATGCTATTCACGAACGCCATTGAGTGGTTGGGTAAGCGATTCAATCTGTCCGAAGGCGCAATCGGCGGTGTGTTGGCGGCCATCGGTACCACCCTTCCTGAAACGTCGATCCCCGTCATTGCCATTTTCTTTGGAACCAGCCGCGCCGAAGTGGAGGTGGGGTTGGGCGCGATCCTCGGCGCTCCCTTCATGCTGACCACCCTGGTGATCCCCATCCTGGCTATCTTGCTGGTGGTCTATGCAGGGCTGGGGAAGCGGACTGCCTCTTTTCGATTGAACTATCGGGACGTGAAGGGCGATCTCTCCTTCTTTGTGGTGGCCTACAGCGTTGCGCTGGCCTGTGCGTTTATCCCATCTCGCTCGGTGCACATCATCGTCGCCATCGGGTTGGTATGCCTCTATCTCTATTACGTAAAGCTGAAGTTCAGTGAGACTGATGAGGAGGGGAGCGAGGGTGGACTTGAACCGCTGCTTTTTGCCAGAAAGGCGGTAACTCCGTCGTTTGGACTTATCGGTCTTCAAGGTATCCTTGGCCTGGCCGGGCTCGCGCTCGGGGCGCATCTCTTCGTACTCGCTGCAGAAACGATTGCGGGGGCCTTGTCGATTTCTCCATTGATCTTGGCCCTCCTGGTCGCGCCCCTGGCGACTGAGCTGCCCGAGATGTCGAACAGTTTTCTCTGGCTCTATCGAAAGAAAGATCGTCTGGCGGTCGGGAATGTCACCGGCGCGATAGTCTTTCAGGGTACGATTCCGGTCTCGATCGGGCTCCTGGGTACGGACTGGACGCTGGCGCCGACGGCATTGATTACCATGGTACTCGCTGTGGCCGCGGCCACCTTCTTATTGGCGCAGGCTGCGTGGGGCGCTCTCTGGCGGCCGTGGTTGCTGAGCGGGAGCGCCATCCTTTATATAGGGTATGTGGTGTATCTCTATGGTTGGTAACCGCTTAAGACGGTTTATTTGGTTTGTCTGGTTTGTTTCGTTTGTTTGGTTCAACGGGAAGTAGGTGAATGAAAACACAACTAAACAAACCAAAGAAACCCCTTCTTGGAATTACGATGGGAGATCCGGCCGGGATCGGTCCTGAGGTGATTGCGAAGGCGTTGGCTGTGGGTAAAGTGCAGCGACTCTGCCGTCCGTTGGTCATCGGCTCGTTTCCGGTTATGCAGCAGACGGTCAAGAACTTAAAACTCAAGTTGAACGTGATTCGTGTGGAGGGTCACGAAACGGTGACTCCTCGGCCGAACCATCTCGCCGTGCTGGACCCGCTCGAACATCCGCTTGGACGCTTCACGCGAGGAGTCGCGGCGATTGAAACCGGAGCGGCGTCCGTGCTGTTCATCAAGAAAGCCGTGGAGCTTGCGCAACTCGGTTGCATCGACGGAATCGTCACCGGGCCGATCAACAAAGAAGCGATCAACATGGCCGGCTGTCATTTCCCCGGTCATACGGAACTCCTGGCAGACCTGACCAAGACACAGGAGTCCGGCATGATGATTATCGGCGGACCGCTCCGAATCATGTTTGTGACAACCCACGTCGCGATCAAGGACTTGCCGGCGCTTCTCACCCAGGCCAAAGTCGAGAGAGCCATCAGATTGGCTCATCTGGCGTTGAAGGATCTGTTCGGAATTAAGAAACCGAGAGTCGGTGTTGCCGCGTTGAATCCTCATGCCGGAGAACATGGACTGTTTGGCAATGAAGAGGCGCGGGTCATTCTCCCGGCGACTCGTGCGGCGCAAGCGCAGGGTATTCGCGCCAGCGATCCCTTGCCGGCTGATACCCTGTTTGGCAAAGCGGCAAGAGGTGAATACGACGGTGTGGTGGCTCTGTACCACGATCAAGGGCTCATTCCCTTAAAGCTTGTCGCCTTCGGCACCTGCGTGAATCTGACGGTGGGGCTGCCGATTCTCCGTACCTCGGTCGATCACGGGACAGCGTTCGATATCGTAGGGAAGGGCATTGCAGATCCCGGCAGTCTGGTCGAGGCAATCACGCTGGCCGCCACGCTAGCCAGGAGACGATGAGGGGTCTTTTTGGTCTGTCTGGTCTATCTAGACTGAATCGAATGTCCGCGAGCCCAAAAAACCAGATAGACTAGATAGACCAAATAGACCAGACAGACCACCCAACGGGAGCCCATTGATGACCAACCAATCGGACGCGGCGTATCACATGCTTCAAAAGCAGTTGAAGGAATTGGACACAATTCTCCAAGACACGATGGAGACGCTCAATACCGTTGCCGGAGCCGAGCGAGTGGCAAAATGGAAAGTCAGGACGAGTACTCTCATCACTGAGACCCTGGGTCAGCAAGAAGGGCAGAAGTTTGCCGCCCTGCAGCCAGGACCCTCTTTTACCAACGATCTGGTAGAAGAGTTTACCGATCTCATCGACTATTTCCGAACCCCGCTGGCCGATCTGGCGAAGCAACATGGTCAGTCGGCCCCTCGTCCTTCCGGTGGGAATTGACCGGTGTTGACCCCTGAAGTCCCTCCGCCCAACAAACGGCTGGGCCAAAATTTTCTGATCGATCCCAACATCGTACGCAAAATCGTCGCGCTGGCGGAACTGAACAGCAGCGACCACGTGTTGGAAATCGGTCCGGGCCGCGGAATCCTGACCGAGGCGTTGTGCCGCGCAGCCGGTCGTGTGACGGCGATCGAATTAGATCCACGGCTCCATGCCTATCTCGAGACCAGGCAGGCGGAGCTTCCGAATGTGGATTTGGTCTGTGAGGATGCGCTGGCCTATCCGGTCGAGAGTCTGCCGATCGGGACGGTTGTCGTGGCCAATCTGCCCTACTACATTTCAACCCCGTTGCTCTTTCGGCTACTCGACCAACGGGGCCTGTTTCCCCGGATGGTGCTCATGCTGCAGGACGAAGTGGCCGATCGATTGGTGGCAAAGCCTGGCGGGTCGGATTATGGGGTGCTCTCAGTTATGGCGCAGTACGCAGCCGAGATCACTAAATCGTTTCGTGTCTCAGCCCAGTGTTTCCGCCCAAGACCGGAAGTCGCATCGGCCGTGGTCTTGCTGCGCACGAAAGACCGCACAAGGCTTAGTCAGCAGGAAGAAGCTGCATTTCGCGTGCTCGTGAAGGCGGCCTTTGCGCATCGAAGGAAAACGCTCGTCAATTCTCTGCGCGACGAAGGGTATGAACTTCATCCTGTGA
>CBDDRH010000104.1:0-4481 GCA_965233025.1 uncultured bacterium | reverse complement strand
TCTCTATCCACGCAGTCGGCACGTTTTTTCTGAAGCGTATAGGCACGGGGCGTTCAGGTAACGGCGGATCGCCCGTCAACAGACGTACTTCAGCAGGCTTGGTCTTCTTGCCGTTCAACACCACGCCTTCCCGCAACTGTTCCAAGGCCTCTTTGTTCGGAACGCGTTCGATCTGCGCGAGATATACTTTCGGCAGCTTATGCTGCGGATCCGTGATGTAGTGTGCCAACCTGCCGTCTGACGTCAGTAGCAGGAGCCCTTCGCTATCCAGATCGAGACGACCGGCTGCATAGACCCCCGGCAAATCAATAAAGTCCGCCAAGGTCGGCCGCCCGTCGGAATCGGTAAAACACGGCAACACGCCATAGGGTTTATTGAACGCGATCGTGCGAGGAGTGTTTTCATGCGTGGACTTGATGGCCTGACTCACAAGACCGGTTTGAGGCATGGGACCTCACAAAAGAATCGAATTGAAGTCGGCCCTGAATCCACGACCCCTGACCCCCATACCGCAAAAGATTCCGATGAAGAGTTGTGGTTACCGTTGACCATAGGATCCAATCGGCCAGACATGCAGATGTTTCACAATCAAGGTGGGATATTGATACTCTACGTCGTCAAGGCGATCGGTCTTCGCTCCAGAAACTTCTCCGACAATCGTCACCCGGGTTCCTTCGACCAGCGTGGCCGGGTCCAAAAACTCCTGCTGCAACGCGAGAAACCGTCCTTGTGATTGTTGGCGATCGAAGGTCGGCTCCTCTCCGTCCTCGAGCGGAAGTTGCAAGAGTTCGACTTGCGTCCTGTCACGAAGTCGCTTCGCTTTCAGCACCTCGCCACCAAGCACGAGCACACGCCCCTTGTAGAATTCAGGTGAGGTCAGTACGTCTCGAAACGAGACCGTTCGATCAACAAGCGGTTCCATCGACTCGGGAACGATTCGTTGAGAGGAGCAGCTTGAGAGCAGGATAGTGGCGATTAACCAGCTAGAGTAACGATATCGTCTTCGCATGCGCACACTATACTGCATACATCAACGCCAGAACGAGAGTCGAGATCGCTGCGCAGGCTCTCACCTACAAAATTTCACTACCTTCTCTGGATTGCCCGTACGGGTCTTGCGCGATAACTCCTCATAAGCCGTTGAGAATGAGGTGCCTTTGCGCCCACTCGACTTTTCTCCTGGTGAATTTTCTCCAATCAACAAATGAGGCATCTGCCTTGCTCTACTCGATAGCCAAAGAGCTTCGCCACTCTCCTCAATAGTACAGAGTGTTTTCTGGAGCGACAGCATCGCATGGTGCGATGGCTCAGTTTCATCAACTCACTAATCATATGGAGGTTTCCATGACTCGCTACGCAAGCTTCATCGCACTCGCAGCGTTCCTCACGTTCGGCATCGGTACAGCGGTGTCTTTCGCCGGCGAACCAGCTCCTGCCGAGCAGAAGGAGAAGAAGGACATGACTAACGGCAAGGCCGACGACGAGAAGAAGAAGGACGAGAAGAAAGACATGGGCGGAAAGTAAGCCCTGTGCTTCGGGGCGCAGCAGTCGCTGCGCCCCGATTGCTCCATTTCCATGCATTTTCCCGCTACTCAGTCACTCCTCCTATAAATATGTTGGCTGGCGTCACACCGGATCATGGGAACAACACTCCGCGTCTGTAGGATTACCCCTACAGTGATTGTGGCTCAATGCTCCAATCCCCCTTGATTTGGCTCACACACAAGCCGACAATTACTCCGTGATCTCCATGAAAAAGGAATCATTCTCTACATATTCGTTTCCAAATCATTGGGCACTGGGTTTGCTCCCCTTCGCACTATGCTGTTCGCCATCATTCAAAGGAGGAGATTATGCGACGAATGTTGATTGATCGAGTCATGCCACTCCGAACCCCCACATTGGCCCTGCTGTGTGCCGTGGCGGTGGTGGGATGCGTCAGTTCCGGAACTCACACGAAGACGCTCTCTGAACTTGAGGAAGCAAAGAAACAATTGGCCGGACTTCAAAAAAATCTGGACCAAGAAGCTACCCAGAGAAAAGCTGCCCAACAGCAAGCAGCGGAGTTACAGTCACGTCTGGACGGCCTGGAGAGTCAGAACGGGCAACTGAACAGCGAACTCACCAATGTGCGCAGCCAAATCAACGATCTTGAGCAACAATCGGCAAGCGGACGCGCCTCAGCGCAGGAAGAAATCGCCAAGCTACAGAAGCAAGCCTCAGACCTTGAGGCAAACTCCGCCAGGATCGCGAAAGAGCGCGAGCAGCTGCGCCAGGAACAGGCCCGATTGGCCGCGGCGCTCGAACAGGAACGAATCGCCAAAGAAGAAGAGATCAAACGGCTGACGCGGACACAAGAGGAACTATCCAAGTCGCTGCAAGACGAAATTGCCAAGGGCAATATCACCATACAACAAGTACGGGATCGTCTGACGATCAACATGGTCGACCGCGTTTTGTTTGATTCCGGACAGGCCCAAGTGAAACCGGCCGGTGTGCAAGTCCTGAAACAAGTCGCCGATGTCCTCAACAAGATCACCGACAAACAGATCCGGATCGAAGGCCACACCGACAACATACCCATCAGTTCGAAGCTGCAAGATCGCTACAAAACAAATTGGGAACTTTCGACGGCGCGAGCCACGACCGTGGTGCGCTACCTGATCGATCATGGCGGTGTGGACCGTCAGTACCTCTCCGCAGTCGGCTATGCGGACACCCACCCCATCGCCTCGAACGACACCGATGAGGGACGGTCATCCAACCGTCGAATAGAAATCGTGTTGTACCCCAAGGATCTCAAAGAGATTGCCGGGGAAGTTGAGACCAGTACGACTACATCGAAGTAACAGCACAGACCAAGAGGAGGCGCGCGCCAACAGGTCGCGCCTCCTCTTAAGTGACTTCCAGAAGAACACCCGCGAAAAGCCGATTCTATAATCCGCATTATTCATGCACGCTTCCGCTACAACCGCCGCTTCGCTGCGACGACGGACCGTCACGTATAAAACCGAGGACTAACGGCTTGCACTGCACCGATGGATATGGTTCCATCAGTTCGGTTCTACATTGAAAGCACGGGTGCGGATATGCGCTGGGAAGGACAACGAGAAAGCGGCAATATCGAAGATCGTCGAGGGATGGGACCGGCCAGGGTCGGAGGAGGGCTGGGATTAGGCGGCATCGTCCTTGTACTCGCCGTCAGCTATTTCACCGGCATCAATCCCGTGACCCTCATCAACATGCTGAATGGAGTGCAGGAGATTACAGACTCATCGGCACCCTCAGAACCTGGACCAACCGATTCGCCCAACGACCAACTGGGGAGATTCGCCGCAGTTGTCCTCGCCGACACGGAAACTACCTGGAGGCAGCTCCTTGGACCAGGGTATGAAGATCCTCGACTGGTACTCTTCACGGGCGCAGTCCGGTCTGCCTGCGGCACCACGTCGTCCGCCGTCGGTCCTTTCTATTGCCCCAACGATCACAAAGTCTACCTCGACCTATCCTTCTTCAACGTGATGGCACAACGGTTGGGCGCGCCCGGCGAGTTTGCGCAAGCCTACGTGATCGCCCATGAGGTGGGCCATCACGTGCAAAACCTAATGGGCATTGCAGAGAAGGTGACGCGCCTCCAACGTCAGGTCTCCCAACGAGAAGGAAACGATTTATCAGTGCGAATGGAACTTCAGGCTGATTGTTTCGCCGGGGTCTGGGGCCATCACGCCAAGCGAGATCGGAACCTCATCGAGCCGGGCGATTTCGAAGCAGGATTGAAAGCCGCTGCCGCCATTGGAGACGACCGACTCCAAAAGATAGGACAAGGCTACGTTCAGCCGGAGAGCTGGACACACGGCTCCTCTGGACAGCGCATGACCTGGCTCCGAAAAGGCCTGGAGACCGGCGACCCGAAAGCCTGCGATACCTTCGCAAGCAATCCGCGCTAGTCTACTCATGGACTACGATCACGAACAATCGCAAGAGTCACCGGCGCAAGGTATTTGTGCGGCCTTTCTCGCCGATGCGCCCTGGAATGCGAAATCCGTCATCGCCGCTGGTCTCGTAACGGCCGGAAGCCTCGCCTCATGGGTGGCTGATTACTCGTCACCGGCTGTGGCAGGCATCGCCGGCAGTTACCTGGCAGGATTTTTCATCGGCTGGGCATCCCGACGATTTCTCAGGGTGGCCGCGCTCATCACGGGCGGATTGCTGGCCGGCATCGCCGTATTGGAAGAGACCGGATGGATCGATCTCGATTGGACCTCAGTGGAAGCACAGATCAGCCATGCCGTCGCAGCAGTACAGCAGGGCGCTCAAGGACTCAAACACGTCTTCTCCGGGTATCTCCCGTCAACAGGGGCAGGAGCCGTCGGCATGTTTTTCGGATTTCGGAAAAAATAGCGAGGCCAAGTCAACGCGGAGTGCTGTGTCCAGGGAGCGCTTGATACCACCCATTTGCTTGAGCCAATGCTACGGGACAG
>CBDDRH010000103.1:0-41253 GCA_965233025.1 uncultured bacterium | reverse complement strand
TGAAACGTCTCTCGTGAACTTAAAATTGGAAGCCATTTTTTCAGGTGCTCCTCGACCGGGTTCAGCGTGTAGCCACCTTGCCTGGAGGGCTCCCACATTTCACCAAGCGTTTCCCGGTATGTCTTGATGCCGAGCTCAAGGAGGCAATTGATCAGCCAAGTAGCTCCCGACGGCTCGCGGGGGGAAATGAGGTACAGTTTGTCTGGGTTCATCTGTACGCGCGACTTTTCATCAAGAACTATGACCGAGCCAACCTGTGGAAACCCTCATGATGCGAATCGACAACGGTTCCGACATAAGCCAGCACAGAAATATTGCAGCGATCACGCTCTCCACAATCAGTACATCTGTGATATCAGTGATGAAATAACCAACCAGCAAAGCAATCACGGAAACCGCCAGCGCCAAGGTAGCACGTATCGCCACCCTCTGAATCTCCTGCTTGAACCCCACGATAACGCCGATCATTCTGGAATACCGATGGAATTCAGCCCACGCATTATAGGCTGTAGTTAGCGACAAACCGATCCCTGCGCCCAAGAGACCAAAAAACGGAATCAACATCAATGACGCAATAAAGTTGAGCACGGCCAGATTCAAATGCATCCGAAAAATAAAGCCTAGATCACGGATTCCAATAAGAGCGTTGTATAGGGGGCCGGCAAATATGATACCGATACTGGATGGAATGAGCGTAAAGTAAAAAATGGACAGATATTCCATTTCACCTCGAAACCAGTAACGTGAAACCAGCACCATTAACACGCAGCCTATACCATGCATCAAAAGGGCTGGGACCAATCCATAATGCAGTACCTTGAGGTAATCACTGCTTCCGTCAACGCTCAACTTGCTTGATAATTGCAAAAAGGTACGACATGCGCCTCCAAAAAGCCCGCGGATGCCCAAAACTATCTTGGTGGCGATTTCATAGGTGGAGACGCTTGCCGGCCCAATAAAACGGTTAAGCAGAAATTTATTGAACGGATCGAAAAATATGTTGATCAGATTCGCACCCTGCAACGCGAAGCCCTGATTCAGCAAACCAGGAAATAATCTGATTGTTTTGGCTGATGGCTTGAACGAACTTAGATGTTTCATCTTCAAGCGCAACCAAGTGGCCAGCAATAAGTCAACCACTCCACCTACTAGCATAAATTTCCCTACATCAACGATGTTCGGCTTATGGAGAGAGTAGGAGCTAAGCGCCATCAAAGTAAAAACTACAGGTGGGCCGAATAGTTGCGCCTTGGCCGCAAGGTCGAAACGCCCTAAACTCTCGATTACAGCCACATGGCCAGCCCCCAGTATCTGGCAAATCGCAATGAGCACTACGAACACAAGCAACTGTGAAAGTTGATTTTCAACAAGAGCGTCGCCCTCCCAGTAAACAAAGGCGTGCAGGAAAGGCTGTCCGAGTAAGAACGCAGTGGAACCAAGAATGACCGCACCTACTAAGGTCACCATCCACACAGCAGAAAACAGGGTATCCAAACCATGCGCGGAATCGGATTGGCGCTGCAACTCCGCAGCATGCGTAACCGCAATGGTATGCACGCTGTTGATCAGCGCTACATAAAACGCAGTGATCGACAGCATGACGGTTAAGTAACCATATGAAACTGTTCCAGCTAGGTTTATCGCCAAGAAAAGATTGCCCATTCCGAACAAAAGACGAACCGTTGCTGACGCTCCTCCCCATGACGCATTTCGAAATAGATTCGGCATAAGTCAAAGCGGGCGTGCCGCAAAGCTTGTGCGAAAAATTTGGCCTGGCATGATTATGGATTTTCGACTCGTCTTGAAGCGCAAGGCAGCCTGTTTGCCTGCGGACTTGCCTGCCGGAGCGCGAGTGGGCACCCACAGGCAGGCCGAACGATTCCGTAGACCTCGCATTCTTCGGCGTGGAGAAGCTTTGACTAGTTTATTTGGTGTAGAGATATCCGATGAGACCAATAATGATTCAGCCCATCTTGTCGCTTGCCTACAACTCCCCCTCAAGACGCCCCCTTCTCCAGCACGACGAGAATGCGAAAGGCAAGATATCGACTCAAGACGCCCAGGAATCGTTCGAACGTGAGGACGGGGCGCATCATCCAGGTTGGCATTAAAGAAGGGCGCTCAAAGCCGCCGCTGAGCGGATAGGCGAAGAAAGCCAGTCGATGGTGCCTGAGCTTTCTGAAGTTCGGATACACATCATGAAAACGCCGGCTCGATCGTTCAAATAGAATCGTGGAGATTGCCTGGTTCGCATCAAATGGTTTTCGTCCAGGTCGCATAGGGCTCAGCGCGAGAGGGTCTTGGTCGAAATCTACCGGTTCAGGATGTAAGAAACGATAGACGGGCCACGAGCTGACCGAGATGTAGGGGTCCATGATGATGACACGGCCTCCGGGCTGCAGGACGCGGAGCGCTTCATCGAAGAAATGGCGAACGTTCTCAAGATGGTGAAGGGCATCGAACAAGACAATGTTCGCAAGACTGCTTTTGGCAAATGGCAGCTGCTGCGCATCTACTACGGCGTCCAACCACGGCAACTTGACGATATCCGTACACACCACAGACGGAGCAAACTCCTTGAGATTCCCCGTCCCGCCACCGACTTCGAGGGTCCGCCCAGGCTGAAGCCACCCGGCAATTTCCTGATACCACTCTCTGTAGAGCAACCGGAGGATGGGCTTTTTCTGCCACACGAGCTGATGCTGCCGTAAGATCTCATCCGACATCACACGGCCTTCAACCGGAAGAATCCATACACGGTCATCTTCAGCAGGAGCCAGCCGTGCGTAAAGCGATGGATATTGGTAGCGCCGTATGTCCGTTCCTGATATCGAATGGGTACTTCGAGAATCTTGAGATTGAGTTTGGATGCCCCGAACAGCAGGTCGAAATCCCCGAATGGGTCGAACTCGCCGAAATACGATCGATTCGCGGCAATGCGTTCGTAGTCTCTTCGGAACAAGACTTTCGTCCCGCAGAGTGTGTCCTTGATCCGTTCGCCGAGCAGCCAGGAAAACGCCATACTGAAAAACTTATTCCCCAAGAGATTCAGATAGCGCATCGCCTCGTGTTCCATCGGATAGACCAGCCGGCTCCCATTGATGAACTCCCCCTTGCCGCTTGCAATTGCCTCGTAGAACTTCGGGAGGTCTTCAGGGGGCACGGTGAGATCCGCGTCGAGAATCATGAGAATGTCCCCCGTGGCATGAGCGAAGCCTTTGCGCACGGCGTCACCCTTGCCTTTTCCGTCTTGCACGAGCAATGTGATGCTCTTCTCGGGGTATTGCGCGATCACTCGCCGGATCTCATCGGGGGTTCCATCGGTCGAATGGCCATCCACAAAAATGACCTCTTGGTGACGGCCAAAGGATGGAAGACGCGCCATGGCCGCTTCGATGTTTCCCTTCTCATTGCGGCAGGGAATCACGATACTCACCGTCTGCAGTTCATCCGTAGGCGCAGCTCGCATCCGGGCTACCACATAGTGAGAAAGGCACAGAGAATTCAGTCCGGGCAGATAGGCGCATAGCCGATTCGCAATGGTCGAAAGGATAGGGATGCCCATGGGCATCAACAGGCGCCTTTCCGCTTTGACGACTTCATAATCGGCCAGCCGGATCAGGTTCCTGATATCTGCGGGCGAAAGCCAGTTTTGCTCATCTTGCGGCATTTTCAGGCCCACCTGCTCCAATAGTCTCAAGAAGGGCTCCCACAGAAAACTATAGTAGGCGATGACGACGCGGGTTGTGGGTGTGCAACAGCGGCGAAGCTGCTTCAGTGTTGCTTCGACGTCGAGCACATGCCCGACGAGATCGACGAGCAAGATGACATCGAACGTCTCATCAATCGCCAAGGCTTCTCCATCTCCGACCAGAAACTCCAAGTCAGGATGGCGCTGGGAGGCTTCCTTGACCATGGCCTCGCTGAGATCGATGCCGACTCCCCTCCGTGGCTTGAGCGCCGCGAGCTGATCACCCAAACCGCATCCGATTTCCAACACGCTCAAACCCTCCGGTACCAAAAATCTCAAATACCGGCGCTGATCGTTGTAATAGTAGGACGCCCGCTTCTGCCAAGATTCTCGCTCCGATGCCAGCCGGTCGAATCGCTCTCGAATGGCCTGCTTCTTCAGCATGGCTCTCTGGCCGAGAGACGACGACTGGGAAGACTGCGGAGGTGCAGCAACCGAGTCTTTCGTAGCAAGACTCCGCAGTACTGTCGAGCGAGACTGGCGGGACAGGCTGACCTGGTTCACCTGATTTGGCTGATCTATCCGGTTTGGCTTGCTCATCTGGTCAGTCTAGTTCAACCCAATAATCCCAAGAGACCCAACAGGCGGATTAGACAGGTACAACGTCCGCGACATCAATCTCCACCGCTGCCGCTTGCTGAATGAGGCGAACACCCAGCACCAAGCGATGACGCTTTTCTTTGCGCAAGAGAATCCCGTGCACTCCTTGCAGCGGGCCACGGATCACTTCCACGCGCATGCCTTCGTGCAGATACGGATGCGGGTCGTAGGGCAGCACACTCGTCATCAAGGTCTTGATCGCCGCAATCTCCTCGTCTGGAATTGGCTCCGGGCAATGGTCGGCGCCGACAATATCGACGACGCCGATCGTCTTGAGCACCGGCAGCTTTTGCTCCGATGCAAAGCGGACAAAGCAGTACCCTGAGAAGAGAGGAACTTCTATTTCTTTCTTCCGATCCTTCCACTGGCTCAGACGTTTGACCGTCGGCAATAATGGCTCAATGCCTCGATTGGCAAGCTGTTCGCGCACAATCTTTTCGTGGCGCGACCGCGTCCGCAGGGCGTACCAACGGGGTGCGCCCATGAACTCGTTCATGGGCCACCCCGTGCGCGACGCGCGGGAAAGGCGAGAAAAGCGCGACTAGCCAAACTGGCGGATTGAATGAACATGAGAGCAGCGCTACTTCTTTTTGAGGGTTCTAATCAAGGCGCCGAGCATGGCGCTTATTTTCTCAACTCTCTGTGTTAGATCTTTTGCACGGTCTTGCTCGATATATCCGATCCGTTGGGCAATCATGAAGTGTGTCTTAAGCTCGCCCGAAGATCCCTTGGCTATGTACAAATACCGGATAAATTCCGGAATCGTCTCTCGTTCCTTCCCTTCTGCAATGTTGGCCGCTATCGAAACCGCAGATCTTCGAAGTTGGTCTCTGAAGCCGAAATCCTGGTTAAAGTCACCGTTTTTCGAGACAGTGTATACCTCTCCCGCCAATGAAGTTGCCTCCTGCCAAACTTCAAGTTTCTCAAAACGAGTGACAGCCATCTGCTAGAACCTATCTCAAAATTGCCTCCTCCTGTTCCTCCCCTTTGTAAGGGGAGGCAAGGTGGGGTAGGGTCTCGGCTGACCGCGACGGCTCATGCCAGCCCAACATGGCCATGGTGGCCGACCAGAGCTTCGACCTCCCCTTACCCCTCCTTACGAAGGAGGGGAGCAGACAGTGAGCCGAGAAGTCGAAAGAATGATTTTGAGATAGGTTCTAGTCTCGCGAGTCCCGCAAGTCGCGCTTGTCACGCGCCCTGCAGGCACAGCTCCGCCCTTTCACTTACAGTTCCACATCGCAGGCACACCCTAATTTGCTACCACGCTCGGACGCGCCGGGCCTTATTCGGGTAGGCCGAGCCTCAGGACCTTTTCCCGTGGCACTCCCGACTGAACCAACTGTTCCTCACAGGCTGCCGCGTGCTCGAGATCAGTGATCAACACCCGATCAAATTGCCATCGGCTAAGCCTGTCGGGTGAAGAAACCGGACAAGAAAGGAACGACTCTCGCAAGCTCCCATCGATGAATCCCACACAATCGATATTCATCTCTCGAAGTGACAGATAGGCTAATTCGGCTAACTCGGTCGTCCCGTAAATCACAACCCGATGGCCATCAGAGGCATCGAACGTGGACATCATCTCTTTGAGCCGGGTGCGCATGTCACGGTAGTAGGAGAGGGAGTACTGCATGTAGAGATAGGTCAAGCGTGACTTTTCCGTGAAACCTTGTGGTGTCAACAGATACCTGATGCGATTACGCGGGATCGTCGTGATCTTGATGTAACCCTTGCGGGCCAGACGCTTGAGATAGAGATTGGTCAGACCGAGTGCGACACCAAGTTTGGTGGCAAGTGTGCGCTGCGTGGCGCCGCCGTCTCGATCAAGCTCACTCAGGAGCAGAAGGTCTCGTTGACCTTGTAAATCCATGAATTATACGGATAAATTATGAACCCGTTCACAACATGAACACATAAACCACTTCTGTCAAGAAAAAAATACGTCGCCTGACCTTCAATCATAAATGGTGCATTGGCGCGCGAATAGCGCGAGGAGCTGGAATGGCGAGAAAAGTGGGATGGGTGAGGCGGTCTCAAGGCTGAAGTGTTTGGAACCTTGGACCCCGACCTTCAGCCTTCAGCCTTAACCCCTGTAGCTCGGCTTCTGGCATGGAGCAGACGCTGGGCTGCAGCAAACACCTCGTCAACCACAATCAACTTCATGCAGTTCTCCTCGCCTCGTGTGCAAGTTGGAGCACAATCCCGGCTGCAATCGAGATCCTTATAGAGTACCTCCACGGGACCTCCACGAGGATGCCATTCACGAGGGTTCGATGGACCGAACAAGGCCACCACAGGAGTGCCGACTGCGGAGGCAATGTGCATTGCGCCACTATCGTTTCCCACGAAGAGCACTGACCTTTTAGCAATGGACGCGAATTGTCTCACCGTTGTACGGCCTGCCATGACAATGGGGCGACTCTTCGTCATCTGTCGAATCTGTTGCGCAAGATCGCTTTCCTGACGGCTGCCTCCGATCAATACCTGACATCCATACTGGGACACGAGACGATCGGCCAGTTCTGCAAACCGCTCTGGAGGCCAAGCTTTGAACCAGTACCGGGCGCCGGGCTGCAGGATCACAATCGGTAGCGACCGTTGGACAGCGAGCTGATCCAGCAGTTGATCCGCGCTGTGCTCTTCTTCCGGCGTCAGCCACATGTGAGGATCCTGTGAGCCGGCTTGGATGTTCACAAGCTTGAGCGCTTCCAGATCCCTGTCGATCCTGTGTTGCACACCTCGCTCAAAGCGGACCACCTGCGTATAGAATCGCCCTTGCCAACGATGACCGTCGTTGAATCCGATTCGAACCGGCGCCCCGCTGATCCAGCTCAAAAACGCAGCCCGGTCTCCATCCGTCAAATCGAGCACGATATCGAATCGCCGGCGACGCAGCCCGGTGATGAGCTGCCATTGTGCTGCCAGAGAATCTTTGTCGAGAATCACGACCTCGTCTATGTCCGGGTTCCCGAGCAACACGTCTTCCGTCCCGCGAGTCACCAGCATTGTGACCCGAACATCCGGTCGCGCAGATTTGATCGCACGCGCGGTCAGCGTCGCCAACAAGACGTCACCGATGTAACGGAGTTTGATGATGAGGATGTTGCGCATGAAACGCTCAAGAATGGCACGTTCGAAGTTCGATGTTCGAAAGTTCGAAGTTGAATAGTCCGGCAACCTCGAACTTCGAACCTCGAACAGTTACCCACCACCCACTTCCCGATAGAGCGCGAGAGTCTTCGTCGCGGCCTGCTCCCAGGAGAACTGCCTCGCGCGATCAAATCCTTTGACCTTCAAATCGGTTCGAAGCGGCTCATCCTCGAGCGCACGGATCATGGCCTCTCCCAGCGCCCGTGCGTCTTGCGGATCTGCCAACAGCGCCGCATCCCCTGCCACTTCGGCCAACGCGGTCGAATTGGACGTGAGTACGGGCGCCCCACAGGCCATCGCTTCCAACACAGGCATCCCAAACCCTTCGTACAACGAGGGGAAGACGAACAGGTCGGTGGAGGAATACAGCAACTGCAAATCGTTCGTGGACAACCGTCCCGGGCAGAGCACCTTTTCCGTCAAGCTGCGCCTTCGAGCCGTCTCCTCATAGTTCCCGAACGGATGGATGGGCGAGCCGACAAGGACCAGCGTTCTCGACCCCAGTTTCTTCCGCACTATCTCCGCCGCTTCAAGAAATATCTGGTGATTCTTGCGCGGGTCTGCTCCTCCAATAAATAAGACAAAATGCTCGGTCTTCAGACCGATCCGTTTCCGCAAATCCGCCATCGCGTGATCGTCCTGACGCGGCACGAAATCCTCCGATACTCCGTTGAGAATGACCACGATGTGCTCGCGCTTCAAACCATACAGCTCCATCAATTCTCTGGCCGAAAACTCGGACACCGTGATGACTTTTCTCGCTCGTAGCGCGGTCTGTCTTGTCTTGAACGACGACGACCATTGGCCCAACATCTTCTTCGAGTATTCAGGATGGCGATCCAGCCATAGATCGTGAATGGTCACAAGTCCGCCATAGCGCCCAACGGTTTGCATCTTGAAGTTGGTCCCGTGGTAGAGATCCAACCGATCGGATGCACCCCGTTTCCCCATCGCCCATCGGCTTGAGTTCACCCACTGAAGATGCTCAACGCCCGGCCAGGCCTCCGCAGACTTAGGCCGGTAACCGCCCGGCCTTGTATAGGCCACAAAATCGATTCCCTCTTTCTGCGCCAACATCGTACGGAGCAGATGGTAACTATGCCACCCCACCCCGCCCATATCGTCGCCCATTGGATTGGCATCGAAGCCGATTCTCATCCTCGCCCCTTCTGTGCGCCCAACACTTCCCCATACACCTGTTCCATGTGCGCGACGGAGGCCTCGAGACTGAATCGCTCGTGTGCGCGCGCGCGGCCTTTATCGCCCATCTGTTCTCGCCGGACTCGGTCCTGCAGGAGTGACACCACGGTTGCGGCTAACGATTCGGCATCGCCCGGTGGAACAAGCAAGCCGGTTTCTTCCTGCGCCACGACTTCGGGAAGGCCCCCTGTCGTGGTCGCCACTACCGCCTTTCCCGCCGCCATCGCTTCGACCACCGCGATCCCGAACCCTTCCATAAGCGCCGGATGCACGTACAAATCGAGCGCGGCCAAGAACGGCTGAACCGGGTCCTGAAAGCCGACAATATGCACGCGGTCGGCTATCTTCAGCTCGTGAGCAAGCAGCTTCAATCGATCGGCATAGCCGTGATCGTCACTGCCTACGATCACATAATGCACCGTGGGAACCGCGCGGACGATGGCCGGAAGAGCCCGAAGCATCACCTCATAGCCTTTTCGTGAAAATAGATTGGCGACCGTGCCCAATAACACGGCTTCGTCCGGAAGCCCGATCATCCGGCGAATGGCCTGATCGTCGTGAGAGATCCGTCTCCCTGAAAGCTCGATGCCGCTGTAGACAGTCCGGACATTTTTCACCGACACGCCGCCGGCAATCAACGACTGCTCAATCTGCTGAGAGACCGCAATGACAGCCTCTACCCGATCAAGCTCATACCGTCGCACCTTCGGGGGTTCGATTTCCTGCCTCACATAGGCCATGACCGGCACGGGGTTGGACCTACGGCGTGCAACCGCCCTTACGGTGTGGGGCACCCACCAGATGTCGTTCACATGAATCAGGTCTAGATCGAGTTGATTCACAAGCGCTTCCAGACGCTCTATTGCCGGTCTGCGCTGAAACACTGCGCGGAGCTTTCTCCACGGTGGGAGAATCAGCGCATGCGTGGGAACCTCGATCGCGTGAAGCTGCTCTGTGAACGGGCCTGTTCCCGGACAGACCACATGCGGCTCCCACTTGTGACGATCGAGAGTCTTCAGCAGCGCGATCAGATCGCGCTCCGCCCCGCCGATCGCTTCCATCCCATGCACGTACAGAATTCGCGTGCTCACTGCTTGGCATCCGGGTGAGAAGCGGTCCGCCTGGTGGCATCCCACAGCTTGGCATATTTTACAAAGGTGTACATGCTGGCGAACACACAGACAATCAGTCCGCGCGCTCCATCGCGGAACCCCTGTTTCAAGACATAGGTTTTGACTAAGGTCACCAGGGGACGGAAGAGCAGGTGAGTAAAACCTACCGTCCGAGTCGTCTTGGCCTTCTCCTGTGCCGCAAGCGTGGTATAGAGCCCGAACTTTCTGAAGTGATCCTGAATGCGCCGTTCCGTGTAATGATCGAGATGCCCGGCCAATGTTCCAATCTCTCCATCGACGATGAGATTTTCATGCACGGCGACATCATTGTACTCCGCAATCCCCCGCCGAAAGAGGCGCACTTGATAATCGGGGTAGACAGAGCCCCCTCGCACCCACGCCCCGTAAAAGAAATTCCGCCTGGGAATTCGATAGGCGACGGGAGCGCCCGGTCTCCATCCTTCGATGCAGTCCTTCATTTCTCCACGAAGCTCCTCGGTCACTCGTTCGTCGGCGTCGAGGATCAGGATCCAGTCGGACGACGCCTGTGCCACCCCGAAATTCTTCTGCAGGCCGAATCCGGGCCAGGGACGCACGGAGACCTTAGCCCCGCAGGCGCGGGCCAGCTCGACCGTCTTGTCATTGCTCTCTGCATCGATCACGATTATGTCATCCGCCCATCGAATCGACGCCAGACAATCGGTAATATTCCGCTCCTCATTCTTCGTGATCACCACACACGCCAGTGTCGGTCTGTTGACTGACTTAGTCACCGATCACACCTCTGCTACAAGGGAAACTCTCACACAGAGTGCCTTTACCCACGAAATCCTCGGCGAGCGACTTCCTGGTAGAACTTCAAATTAAGCCACCGGCTTCGCCGTGGCGCCCAACGCTTCGCTGCCCCAAGGCGGGCCTCCATGACGCGCGGGTGCGATCCGCCGAAGTCTTTCAACACGGCATAGTCCTCAAACTGAAAGCTGTCGTGAACGAATTGCTTGGCTTCTGCGGCAGGCACGTGGTCTCCGTGGTAGACCGTCAGTTGTTCCCGTTTTTTTCCCGTCATCGTTTTAGGATCTTTCACCCACCCATAGTGGAACACTCGCCCGTTCGATGGAGCGATCCATGCCTTCGGTCCGCTCTGGAGATATTGCTGCGTCGCCTTGAGATGAAACCCCACGGCATCGCCGCAGGACTCGACTTCACCGTTGTTGCGAATGATCCGCACGGCTCTGTGATAGAACCAGGGATTCGTCGACCAATAGTCCGCGATAAAATGCAGATACCGGAATACAAGGCCTTTCACCTCGGGATTGCCGAGGTGCCGGCGCATCGCGTCCTGGATGACCGGCAAATCGTCCTCGTGCACGACCTCGTCGGCTTGAATGTAGAACGCCCAATCGCCGGTACAGCGCGACAATGCAATGTTGGTCTGTTGGGCGTAGATCAGTCCGTCTTTTCGCAGCGTCTCGTCCCAGACCGACTCCACGATTTTGATCTTTGGATCGCCGAGCGACCGAATCAGCTCAAGCGTGCCGTCGTCGCACCGCCCGACGTTGACGATAAACTCATCGACCGCCGGCAAAATGGAGCGGATCGATTCCACGACCGGATAGTCGTACTTCACCACATTCCGCACAAAGGTAAATCCACTAACTTTCATAGATTAAGAGGTTGAACGGTCTATTTGGTTTGTTTTGTTTATTTCGTTAAAAATCCGGATAAACCAAATAAACGAAACAAACCAAACAAACGTGGTTCACTTTTTTGTAATTTCCCAGAGTTTCGCGTACTTGATGAAGGTGTAATAGGCATAGAGTCCTGAAAGAATCAAGCCGGGCATGGCGTCGAGGAAGCCGGCCCGCTGCACATACATTTTCAGAAACGTCGCGAGTGGATGAGTGATCAGTTGATGGGCGGCGAACCGCCGGCCCTGCTCCGCTATGCGACCGGCCATCAAATCCGAATAGCGATCCTGCTTCATCACATAATGATCGATGTCCCGAAAGGGATACTGCAACACGAGACTCTTGAGATACCCGACCGGCCCATCGCAATCGAAACTTTCATGGACGATTTCATCTCGATAACGAAACCTGCCCTTTCGAAACAACTGCGGCTGCCGATAATCGGGATACCAGCCGCAATGTTCGATCCACCGGCCTAAAAAGTAGTTCTTTCTCGGAACGAAGTAGGCATCCGCCTCCGGTCCCCGGTCGAGTAACAGTCGAACCTCTTCCCGCAACTCGGGCGTCATCCTCTCATCGCTATCCAGACTAAACACCCAGTCATGGGTCGTGAGCCCGACCGCCTCGTTGCGCAACTTCCCGAATCCGCGAAAGTCTATCTGGTAGACCTTCTCGGTAAATTCGCGGGCGATGGCAGCCGTCTGATCCGTACTGTGGGAATCCACCACGATCAACTCATCACCCATGCCGGCCACAGACTCAAGACAGGCCCGCATGTTGGACTGATCGTTGTAGGCGATGACATAGATTGAAAGCTTCGTCATGCTAGCCCACATTATTCATGAACACTTCTGCTGCAATCGCCGATGCCTGACTCAAGCGAGACGGGCGCGACTGGCGGGAAAAGCGCGACTAGAAGGAACAGGGCTCACACGTCACGCGAGTCTCGCTTTTCGCGCTTGTCGCGCGCCGATGCGGCGTTTCGCGACGAACCGTCATGAATAATGCGGGCTAGGACTGCCGGGCAGGCGCCAGCCCGCGATATACTGTTTCCATTCGATCCAGCATCTTGTCGATCGAATAGGATTGCTCGACCAATGCCCTCCCCTTCGCTCCCATACGGGCTCGAAGCGAGGCGTCGGCCAGTAAGATCTGCGTTCGATCAGCGAGCGCCGGTGCATCGCGCGGAGGAACCACAAACCCAGTCTCCCCCTCAATGACGACGTCAGGGATCGAACCGACTGTGGTTGAAACGACCGGTAATCCCATCGCCAACGCCTGCATGAGCACTTGGGGGATGGTATCCCCTTCCACTGAGGGGATGCCAAAGACGTCCAGCGAGCGAAACACGTTCAACAGATCGTCACGGAAACCCAGCATCCTGATCCGTGAGGTCAAGCCGAGCTGCTCAATACGCCTGCGGATCGACTGCTCTTCCGGGCCTTCACCCACAATGATGAATGTGACATCGTCGCGCTTCGCCACAATCTGCCTGGCTGCTTCAATAAAATACTCATGCCCTTTGTATGTTCGCAGGTACGAGATCAAACCGACCAGAAGCTGCTTACTGGGCAGACCTAACTCCAGCCGGAGGTCGGGATCGGCCGGGGCAGGATGAAAGTACGCCACATCGAGCCCGATCGGAAAAGCGGCGACCCGATCAGCGGCCAGCCCGTCTCGATCGATGAGCCCTCGCCTGGTCCGCTCTCCTCCCGTCACAACCACCATATCAACCAACCAGCGATAGAGGAGGCGCGTCGTCAGATTCCTGTTCAGCGGGGTAGAGATGTGGCGGATACGAATGAGTTTAGGTCTCACGCTCACGAGCTTAGCGGCGATACTTCCAATCCAACTGTCCCGCGAGCTGTTGACTTGAAGAATTTCCGGCTGCTCCGACACGAGCATGCGCCTGAATGTCCGGATAGCGGACGGATATTGCGACCGCTTCATCGGAACCTGGCGAACAGGCAACCCTTTTGCCAAGGCCATCGCACAGATGGGACTTCCCGGTTCAAGGATCAATTGGAGCTCATGCCCTCGCTTGATCAACCCCTCGGCATAGAGCAGCACCGCAAGCTCCTGCCCCCCGACGGCTGTACTGGATTCAGAAATGAATATTTTCATGGATGTTCATGCACGGAACGGACTGCCAGCTGGTCTCGCGCCGCAGAGAAAACCTGCTCATGACTGATTCGCGTGAGACATTCCAACTGAACCGGGTTCTTACAGGTCCGGCTCAGACAGGGACGACAGGAAATCCCGGTGACTAGTACGCGATGGCCGGCCCCGTAGGGACCAGTCCGAACCACACTCGTCGGCCCGAACAGCGCCACCACGGGTGTGCCGACCGCCGCCGCAACATGCATCGGACCTGAATCGTTCGTAATCAGCAGCGACGCCTTGCTCAGGAGCGCCGGCAGTAACCCCACGGTCGTGGCTCCGGTCAGATCGATGGCAGGGGTCTTCATCATCCCGCTCACTGCGGCGACATCCGCTCGTTCGTCAGGGCCGCCGATCATCACCACTGCGACATAGCCTTCTTGCTGAAGCCGATCTGCGACTTCGGCGAACGCCGCAGCCGGCCACCGCTTGGTCGGCCATCGGGCAGAGACGTTCATCGCCACCCACCTCGTTCCAGACCTCACGCCGGACCGGCTCAACAGGCGATCGACCGCGTCATAATCGGCGTGCGGGACACGGAAACGGAACTCCGGGGCACCGGACTCCGCTGCCCCCACAGCCTTGGCCACAAGCAGGTAGCGATCGACCGCGTGCATCTCTACTTGTGGAACCGGCACGCGCCTCGAATAGAACCAGGGACTCCCTTCTCGCCCATTGGCAAATCCCACAAGCAAGGGAGACCCGCTGAGCCACCCAATGGCGGCGCTCCGAAAGAGACCTTGAAGATCTACGGCGAGATCGAAACGTGCAGCACGAAGAGGGGACACCTCGGAGAGCCATCCTTTGAGCGTCGATTCCACCGGCCACACCCGATCCACCCCGTCGATGCGCTCGACAAGGCCGGCCCATTCGCGCTTGACCAACCATGTGAGTTGAGCCGTGGGATAGGCCCGGTGAATGGCCGCACAGGTCGGCATCGCATGCACAATGTCGCCCAATGAACTCGGCTTGATCAGCAAGATGTGGCGATAGTCTTCCATTATCTATGCCACGCGAGACTGGCGGGAAATGCGAGACAGGCGTGCCGCGCAAGATCCGCGAGTTTCAGGACTCTTGCCTCTGTCGACTTTCCCGCTCGTCGCGCCCTTTCGCGCTCTTCATCGCATCGGTGAAAATCCAATCCACTGCCTCAACCATAGACTTCGCCAGAGCATCCGGCATGGCCTCTTCACCCTTGAGCCTGTCCAACATCTGCGCGTCCATCGGCGCCGGTGTGAGGAGAATCGCCCTGGCCCCCACCCTATGTGCCAATTGTATGTCGCGCGCATGATCGCCGATCAAATAGGATCGCTGGAGATCCAGTTGCAACTCCGACACAGCCCGTTCCACCATTCCAACATTCGGTTTGCGACAGTGGCAGCCATCGTCAGGATGATGCGGGCAGAAATAGATCGCATCCAGCGCCGCGTCCTCCTGTTCTAACAGACCTTGCAACCGGGCATGGACCGCTTCCAAATCCTTGAGGGTCATCAGTCCTCGGCCGACACCGGATTGGTTGGTCACGACAACGAGTTTTGCTCCCGCCTTTTTCAAGCGCGCCAGGGCCGGCCCGACCCCGGCCAATAACTTCAGATCAGCGGCAATTTTCAGATAGCCTGGATCGTAGTTCAACGTTCCATCTCGATCCAGAAACACGGTGACACCCTCAAGAATGTTCCTTTGGTCTATCTTGTCTTTCTGGTCTGTTCGGGTCGCACCAGATAGACCAGACAGACTTCTTTGACCAGACAGACCTTTTTGATCAGACAAACCAGATAACTGTTTCGTCGCCGACTCATACACCTGATCAACCGTGACCCGTGTCATGCACCGATGATCGATGGGACATTCCAACAACATGCAGGGAGCGCAATCGACCGGCTGCCGCACAAGGCCATCGGGGTTCCCAAACGGCGCTGTTTTGCGCCAATCGGTCGATCCGAAGATCGAGACGACCGGCACCTGCAACGCATTCGCAACGTGCATGGGACCGCTATCATTCGTCAGGAGCACTTCGCACCGCTTCAACGCTGCCATCAGTTCCCGGATCGTCGTGGCCCCGGACAAGACCAGGGATCGGGACGACAGGCGCGCGGCAATTTCCCGGCCCAGTTGCTCTTCCTCCTTGCCTCCCACAATGACGACGCTGACTTGCTGCCCCCTGGACTCGCGAATCGTACGACAGAGTCGGTCGGCAGCCTCGGCAAATCGTTCGGGCAGCCAGCGTTTCGCCCTGCCGCCGGTGGAGCCCGGATTGATCCCCACAACGAGATCGGAAGCGGTCAGGCCGCCCTTGGCGAAGCGTTCCTCCATCGCCTGTTCCTCCTCAGGAAACACGACGAGGTGCGGTGCGGCGGGATCACCCGTGAGGCCCAGCGGCTTTAAGATATCCCAATAGTAGCGGACGAGGTGGGGGGGCGAGCGGCGATCCGGTAAAGCGATGGGATCGGATAACAGCAGGCCTCGTCCGTCTATCGCATATCCACAACGCCGAGGTACACCGGCCAGGAAACTCAGGAGGGCCGCCTCGAAGGCATTTTGAAACAAGACCGCCAGATCGAAGCCTTGCCGCCGCAATTGACAGGCCAGCGCCCACTTACCGGTGAGCCCCGCATGACGCCCCTTCGAGTCGTAAGTCAGCATGCGCGTCACTGCCGGATGGCCCGCGAACACTTCGGCCACATACGGCTTGACCAACAATGCAATCTGAGCCTCGGGAAACAGACTCCGCAATCCACGGAGTGTAGGCTCGCACATCACGGCATCGCCAAGCCAGTTGGGTCCACGCACAAGAATTCTTTTGATGGCTTCTTTATTCATAGCAAAAATTTCAACCTTCAGCCTTCAGCCTCGCCTTCTCTCCAACCCCAAACACCAACCGGCGCAACCGATCTTCCCCCGCAATCACATCCGTAGTCAGCCGAACTGCCCACCAGCTATCGGTGGGTTGGAGCAGCGGGGCCAACTTGCAGGCGTCTTTCTCCGTCGTCACCACCAGCTCAACACGAAGTTCAGCCGCTCTGGCACTCACGCTCTCGACATCCTGGCTGGTATAGGCATGGTGATCGGGATGGACCACTTCGTCCAAAATATTGATCCCTAGCCGTTCGACGAGGGAACGAAACGATCCGGCATGACCCACGCCGCTGCACAGCAGCGCGGTCTTTCCTTTGGCCCAGGAGAGCGGCTGCACCGCTCCGGTCATCACCGACACAAGACTCTCCGGACGGAAGACCGCCTGGATCGGATCCGGCATAAAACCAAGCGTGACCTTCAGCCTGCGACAAACTTCTGTCACCTGAGCCGGCACGTCCGCTCTCGTGACGACGATCGCGGTCGCGCGCGCCGCCGCCCGAAGCGGTTCCCGGAGCCGACCGGCCGGGGCCATGGCTGCAAGTCCCTCCGCATCCGTGGCATCGACCAGCAGGAGATTCACATCACGATAGAGCCCCAGATGCTGAAATCCATCATCGAGCACCAGACAATCGATCGGAAATCGATTCAAGATCCAGTCACCGAGTTCATAGCGATCGGCGCCGACCGCCACGATCGCCTTGGGACAACGCTGCGCCATCATGAACGGCTCATCGCCTGCCTCGTTCGGGCCGACCAGCAGCCGCTCACCATTCGATACCAACAGATATTGGGTCCTGCTTGTTCGTCGATAGCCTCGGCTGAGAATCGCCACCCGCTTCCCCTGTGCAAGAAGCCAATCGGTCAGCATAATGACGACCGGTGTTTTCCCTGTCCCACCCAGCGTAAGATTCCCGACACTCAGCACAGGGACCGGTAATCGGCATTGAGCGAACCAGCCCCAGTAGTACAGGAACGCACGAAGTCGCGCAACCACCCCATAGGGAATTGCGACCCACATCAGCCACCGTTTGACCTTTGTCCCGGGATTCAACACGATTCGTAGCCACTCAGGTGTTCAGGCTGAAGGCTGAAGGTGGTCTTTGGTTCAAGCAGGAATGAATCCTCGTTGTGCAAAAATCCTCCCCCCTAACAGCCTTCAGCCTAAAACCCTTCAGCCTATCTCCCTGAGTAGGTACCGCTTTTCTCAGCCATGAGAGGGCGCGACTGTCCGGCAAGAGGAGACCCGCTGGCGCCTTGCTGCGGCGTCAGTAACCTATCGATGGCCTCCAGCGTTCGTTGCACGGCTCCCTGATTCTGTTCGACCACCTGACGAGCCAACCGGCCCATCCGTTCCCGTTCTTTGTCATCGGTAAAGAGGGCCATGACTTGTCCCGTGAGGTCCTCCGCATGGAGAACCCGACACCCCCCTCCTGCCTGGGTCAAGAGATCCGCAATCTCCGCACAGTGGTCGGTGTAGCGACCGAACAATACTGGCTTCGCCCACTGAGCCGGCTCCAGCAAATTGTGCCCACCAATCGGAACGAGTGTGCCGCCAACGAACGCCACCACCGCTTCCCGGTAGATCCCAGCCAATTCGCCCCGCGAATCGAGCACGATCACACGAGGACCGGTAGGGTGCACCACGCCGGCCCGCCCGATGGTACTGCGTCGCTGCACGGCGAACCCGCGCATCCGAACCATCATCTCCACCGATTCCGCCCGTTCAATGTGCCGAGGAGCCAGCAGTAAGACCGCTGAGGGGCAACGGGCCACGAGCGCCCGATAGCATTCCACAAGGGTCTCTTCTTCACCGGCATGGGTACTGCCCGCCACAAAGAGCTGTTCCGTATCCTGAAGTCCAAGATGAGCCCTGATCGTTCCACCCTCAGCAACCGCAGGCGCCGGCTGGTCGAACTTGATGTTCCCTGTCCATCTGACTCGCGAGACCTCTGCCCCCAGCGCAACAATACGATCGACATCCCGGTCCGACTGCATCAGACAGAGGCTGAGCGTCTGTAACGTCATCCGATAGAACGATCTCACTGGCGCCCACTGTTGCCGCGCAAAAGACCTGGTCGAAAGCCGGCCGTTCACGAGAACGGTCGGGACTTCACGCCGGCGCAGGTGCCACAAAAGATTCGGCCAGAGTTCGGTCTCGACGAAGAGATAGAGACGGGGTTGCAGCCAATCGATAAACCGGGTGACGACCCAGGGGAAATCGAGCGGCGCATAACAGTGCTCTGCCACTCCGGCCAACCGCTGTTCCACGGCTTCCCGCCCTGTCTCGGTGACCGTTGAGACCACCAGGCGATGCGCAGGATGACGGCGATGCAGTTCGTTGACGAGTGGTATCACAGCCACCACTTCGCCGAGAGAGACAGCGTGAATCCAGATAACTGGTCTATCTGGTCGGTCTGGTCCATCTTGTCTGTCTTGTCCGGAGGCACTAGATAGACCAGACAGACTATTTCCTAGTCCCAGCCGTTGAAGCAATCCGGGACGGCACCGTGGCTTGGCCAGCAGGACCCCAACGAAGAGCGGCGACACGAGCAGCAACACGATGTTGTAGAAGAGACGCCACATAATGAGCGGTCAGCCATCAGTAGTCAGCATACTCTTCTTGCAGAGCTGAGTGCTGAGAGCTGATGGCTAGGTTTTCCAAGCCCCCTCCGCCTGCTCCGTTAACCGATTCAGGACGGTCTCAAGCTCCGAGCATGCCGCCTTCAACGCCTGTTCATCAGCATCTCGCGAAACCCAGATGGGGGCTCCCCACAGATAGAGGCCTCGGGACCATGGATACGGGACCATGAACTGATCCCAGCTCGTAAAGAGTTTTTTTTTGAGCAACCAAAGGCCAGCGGCACAATCGGAAGCCCGGTCGCTTTCGCCAACTGAATGACCCCGAGTTTCGCAACCTGGCGAGGCCCCTTGGGTCCATCGGGAGTCACCACAAGATCGGCGCCGGATCGCCCAAGGCGGATCAGCTCGCGCAAGGCGAGCGCCCCACCCCTGGTACTTGAGCCACGAACCGCACCATGCCCAAATCGAGCGATGACACGCGCGATGATCTCACCATCCCGATGTTGGCTGATCAACACGTTGCCCCTTGTTCCACGATAGCCTATGGGAACCATGAGTTGCTGCGCGTGCCAAAATGCGAGGATGATATGCCGGCCCTGACGATACAACTCATCGACCTGTTCGTGGCCTTGCGAGTCCATCCGCATCGATCGCCCCAGCCCGCGGATCACCGCAGCGCCGATCGGGGGCAGCACAGAGAGCTTCACCCACTGTTCGACCCGCTTCATGGCGGGGTTACGCATCGGAAACATCCTGGAACTGCATCGCATGGAGCCGTTGGTACTGCCCCCCGCGAAGAAGCAGTTCCTCATGCGTCCCCACTTCGACGATCGAGCCTCGGGCCAGCACCATGATCCGATCGGCCTGCTGAATCGTGGACAACCGATGAGCAATGACGACGGTCGTTCGATTCTTCATCAAATTGGCGAGAGCCAGCTGGACAACCCGTTCGGATTCGGTGTCCAACGCCGACGTCGCTTCATCGAGGATGAGTAAGGGAGGGTCGCGCAAAATCGCGCGGGCAATAGCCAAGCGCTGCCGTTCCCCGCCGGAGAGTTTCACCCCCTTCTCTCCAACGATCGTCTGGTATCCGTCAGGAAGACGTTCGACAAAATCGTGGGCATAGGCCAATCGCGCCGCCCGAACGATGTCTTCGTCGGTCGCGTCTGCCCGTCCGAACGCGATGTTGTTGCGAATACTGTCGTCGAACAAGACCACATCTTGCGACACCATGCCGATCCGCGATCGGAGCGAGTGGAGGGTGTACGACTGAATATCAACCCCATCGATGAGGATACGGCCAGCCGTCGGCTCGTAAAAGCGCGGAATCAGATTGACCAGCGTCGTTTTTCCGCTGCCGCTGCTGCCCACGAGGGCGACCATTTCCCCGGCGCGAATTGTCAGGTTGATGTCTTTGAGCGCCGGCACGGCCTGGCTTTCATAATGAAACGTCACGTCGTCGAACACCACTGACTGCGCAATCCGCGGCAACTCCAACCGGCCCCGATCCGCATCCTGCTCGGTCTTGAGATCCAACACGACAAAGACCCGCTCCGCGGCGGCCAGCGCCTGTTGAATCTGATTATTGGCGCCGGACAGTTTTCGAATCGGCGCATAGGCCATGAACATCGCGGTCAGAAATGAGAAAAACGCTCCCGGCGTCATCGCGCCGTTGATCACGAGAAAGCCGCCATACCAAATAATCGCCGCGACCCCGACGACACCGATTACTTCCAAATGCGACGAGCCGAGGGAGGAGACCTGAATCGCTTTCATTGTCGTACTGAGGAACGAGCGGTTGCTCCCTTGAAATCTCGCCTGCTCCGAGTCTTCACGCCCATACGCCTTCACCGCCCGAATCCCGGATAATGTTTCCTGAAGCGTGGAAGCCATGTCTCCCATCCGCTCCTGGCCGCTGGCCGCCAACGTCCGCAGCCGCTTCCCCATCCGGACGATCGTGACCACCGCCAAGGGAATGACAATCACAGAGAGACCGGCCAGCCGCCACTCCTGATAGAAGATCACGCCCATCATGGCCAGGAACGTGAGTCCCTGCTGAAATATGTCTTTCAACACTCCCGACACCGCGTTGGCCATCAACGTGACGTCGTTCACCACACGGGACACCAGCCGCCCCGACGTATTCACATCGTGATAGGGAACAGGCAGCCGAATAAGTTTCCCGAACAACTCCTGTCGAATATCGGCGACCACATGGTTCCCGACATAGTTCATGAGATAGTTTTGCCCGTAGTGGAAGATGCTCTTGAGCACCGCCACGACAAAGAGCGCGAGCGGGAGAATGACGAGGAGGCTTTCGTTCTTGTTGATGAAAATCTCGTCGAGGACCGGTTTGACGAGCCAGGCATACGCGCCGGAGAGGGCGGCCACCATCCCCGAGCACGCGAACGCCGCACCCAACCGAACCCGGTAGGATTTCAGGTAGCGAAATAATCGTATCAAACGATCTAGAGTCGACATTCAGACAATGCCACCTGCGCAGCCCGGCTGGAGGCGCCCGGTTCCCCTAACAATTGCCGAACCTGTCGCAACCCTTCTTTCATGTCATTATACGCCGACGGATCGCGTAAAAGGTGCAGGACTTCCTGACACAGCCGCTCGGCCGTCGCCTCATCCTGAATCAGTTCCGGCACGACTGATCGGCCAGCCACCAAATTCACGAGCCCAATCCACTTCACATTGATGAGCCACCGCGCCAACCTGTATGTCACCGGCGACGTCTTGTAGAGCAGCACCATCGGAGTCCCCACCACCGCCGCCTGTAAGGTCGCGGTCCCCGACGCAATGAACAGCACATCGGATAGGGCCATCACCTCACTCGCTCGATCGTGCACCACCCGAACCGGCACAGAGCTGTTCTGGAGCAGGGTCTGGATCAGATTATCGTCAATTGAAGAAGCCTGTGCCAGGATAAACTGCGTTCCCGGTTCGGCGACGACCAGCTGAGCCGCCGCTTCGAGGAGCACCGGCAACAGCATTTCGACTTCGCCCGCTCGACTGCCCGGCAACAATCCGACGACGCGAGCGGACTCGTCCATGCCGAGTTCTTTGCGAAGCTTCGCACGATCATACTGCGGCGCAACCTCATCAAGCAGTGGATGGCCGACAAACGTGCAGCGAACTCCTGCCCGGTGATAGAGTTCCGGCTCGAATGGGAGAATGACCACCACATGATCGACTCGGCGCTGAATCCACTTCATACGTCCCGGCCGCCAGGCCCACACTTGTGGGGCGATATAGTAGAGCACGCGCCGGCCGGCGGCTTTGGCAACCCTGGCAAAATGAAAGTTGAGCCCAGGATTATCGATCAGCACGACAAGATCCCAGGCCTCTGCTTTCAGCACCCGCCGAATGGCGAGCACGCGCCGGACCACGGCCGGGATAGCCGACAGTCCGATCAATCCCATCACGTCCAGCTGAGGGACACCCGGCACAAGAGTCACACCCGCATCCCGCATCCCAGGCCCACCAATGCCGACCAACTGGGCCGTCGGATCGAGCGCCATGATCGCTTTGGCTAAATGAGCCCCGTGGAGATCACCCGAGGCTTCGCCTGTGACGATCAGAATCCTCATGAATCCGGAGAAGGGGTACGGGGGTAAAGGGATACCGGGGCACAGGGGCGGAGCAAGGAGACGGGGTGAAGGGGTACAGGGGTACCCTTGTAGAGGAATAAGAGTCTACTCATTTTTTGTCTCGCGTTCCTGCTACCACCATATCTCACTACCTCATTATCCCTTACCCCCTTTATCCCATTACCCCTTTTTTATCCTCTATCCCTTCTTCATGACGAGCGGCAAAGACCGCAATAGCCTGCAAGACCTGATGCGCCACCTCCACTGCCGCTGCGCCGTCCTCACCCGATACCACCGGTCTCGTACCAGTGCCGACGGCGTGAAGAAACGATGCCAGTTGGAGCTTCAACGGTTCTTCGTCTCCGCCCTGGAGCTGCTCAACTTCGATGGTCGGTCGCTCACCCGCTTTGGCATTCCGTCGCGAGATCATCCCTTGCCTGGTCTGGAAATCAATCGACAGATAATTGTTTCGCTGGAAGAGACGCAGACGGCGCATCTTCGTCGTCGACACACGGCTGGAAGTCAGGTTGGCCACACAGCCGCTCTGGAACTGAATACGGGCGTTGGCGATATCGATCGAAGAGGACAACACCGCCACCCCTGCAGCGCGCACCTCCTCAACAGGACCAGGATTCAAAGACAGTATGAGATCAAGATCGTGGATCATCAGGTCCAACACCACATCCACGTCCGTCCCCCGTTCACTGAAACTACTGAGACGGTGACCCTCGATGAACACAGGTCGCTCGATATGGGGACGCATCAGCGCCATCACCGGATTGAATCGTTCGCTATGACCGACCTGGACACAACAGTCCCGCTGCTTGGCCAACTGCACCAACTCCTGCGCTTCTGCAGCGGTCGTGGCGATCGGCTTTTCGATCAGGACATGCTTGCCCGCCTGCAGACAGACTTTGGCAATGGCATAGTGACCCGACGTGGGGACCGCCACACTGACGACATCGACGTGCGGCAGTAATTCATCGGCTGTGCGAAAGACGCGCACCTTATGCCGGTCTGCGACCGTCTGCGCACGTTCGACCGACTGATCCGTCACGCCGATGAGCTGCGCCTCGGGCAAGGAGGCATAGAGCCGCGCATGGTGTTGACCGAGATGTCCGACGCCGATGACTCCTGCCCTAATCGGTGTCATGTTCAAGCCCGCATGATTCATGATGGTTCGTGGCGAAATGCCGCATCGGCGCGCGACAAGCGCGAAGAGCGAGACTCGCGTGACGTGTGAGCCCTGTTCCTTCTAGTCGCGCCTTTCCCGCCAGTCGCGCCCGTCTCGCTGGAGTTAGGCATCGGCGGTTGCAGCAGAAGTGTTCATGAGTCATGCGGGCTACGCTTATTTCCTGCTCGGATCGAGTTTCGTAATCCCGACGATGGCAATCCGGGCAGACTTGGCCTTCTCCAACACGATCTCGCGATCCAATAGGATCGTGCGTCCGGCCTCAATTGCCAACACGGAGGCCTTGACCGATGCCATCACCTCGATGGTCCGAGGCCCCACGGCTGGTAGATCGAACCGCATGTCCTGTTGCGGCTTCGACCGCTTGACCACCACCGCGCCATCTTTGGCCAAATCGCCGCCGCGCTTGATCGCTCCGTCGGTACCCTCAACCGCCTCGACGGCCACAACCACACGATCTTTGATCACGACACACTGCCCGATATCGAGGCGTCCAATGTCATGCGCCACTTCCCACCCGTAGCGGATGTCCTCCCACTCTTTCTCTGATGGGGCTCGCGCGGTCAACGTCCCTTCTTCTGCAAGGATTCCCTCAAGTCCAAAGGTCGACTCACAGATGGCAATCCCTTCTCCTTCAAGCTCCTTCGCAAACTCGCGCAAAATGTCGTCGTCTTTCCGGAGGGCCACACGTGTCGCCAACGCCAAGGTGCGGAAATCCGGTCGCAGGGTGGTGAACATATGGGTCTTCTTGATCCCGCCCAACATCACAGCCTGGTGAACCTTGTCTTCCTTGAATGCTTTGATCAGTTTGCTGAGCTGGCCGATCTTGATCCAATGGATCCGATCCACATGGCCGGCCAACTCTGGTTCAGTCTCGCCTTCATGCGCCACAGCCGATACATGATAGCCGAGCTTCCTTGCGTTGTCCGCAAAGATGATCGGGAACCGGCCATTGCCGGCAATGAGTCCGATTCGCTCACCATTGGCGACATGAGGCAGTGATGCCATGGTGCTTACTCCTCATCCTCTTGATCTTTGCCGATCGACCGGCAGATGCCCCGCTTTGTCCCTTCCAGGAACCCCAGAACCGTCATGACATCGGGTTGGTCTCCGAACTCGGCCTTGGCAAGCTTGGCCGCTTCAGCGGTTCGGTGCCCCGACCGGAAGAGCATGTCGTAGGCTCGTTTCAGCACCGAAATCCGATCGGTTGAAAACCCCTGTCGGCGCAATCCCACCGAGTTGAGGCCATACATCCGTGCGCGATAACCGCCTGCAGCCCGCATGAACGGCGGGAGGTCCTGTCCGAGAGCGCAACAACCACCGACCATGGAGTACGACCCAATCCGCACATGTTGATGAATGCCGGTCAGTCCCCCGATGATGGCATGGTCGCCGATCACGATGTGGCCGGCTAAAGTGGCCGCATTGGCCAAGATGAGATGGCTGCCGAGCAGGCAATCATGCGCCACATGGACATACGCCATCAGAAAATTCTTTGACCCGAGCGATGTCACCCCACCGCCTTGTGCCGTCGCGCGATTGACCGTCACATACTCGCGAAGGATATTGTCATGGCCGATGATGACCTTGGTCGGTTCCCCCTTATATCCGAGATGCTGAGGCGGCCCGCCTATCGAGACAAAGGAATGCACCTCATTCCGCTCGCCGATCTCCGTCCATCCGTCGACCGTCACATGAGACAGCAATCTGGTCCCCTTGCCGATTGTGACATGCTCACCGATCAAGCAGAACGGCCCGATCTCGACATCATCGGCAAGGGTTGCCTTGGGATGAACAATCGCTGTTGAATGAATCTGCACGCTGAACCTCCAGTGAAACGAAAATTGTGAGTCGTTATTCGATACCCCTACCCACGGACACCGGCCACCCGTCTTTTCGTCTCACGTTTCACCCTTCACGTTTCACGTCTTTCTCCTCGGTCACCATGGCGGTGACGCCGGCCTCACAGACGAGTTCTTCCTCGACAAACGCCTTACCCTGCATCTTCCAAAACGGCGCCCGCTTCTTGGTCACACTGATTTCAAACCGCAACCGATCACCAGGCACAACCGGTTTTCGAAACTTCGCGCCATCGACGCCGGTCAGATAGACCACCGGACGCGTCGCGGGCCCCAGCGACTTCAACGCCAGAATCGCGCCGACTTGAGACATGGCTTCGAGAATCAGCACCCCAGGCATGACCGGGCGTCCGGGGAAATGCCCTTGAAAGAAGGGCTCATTGATCGTCACGTTCTTGATTCCTACGATCCGCCGGTCGGGATCCAGCTCCTGCACGCGATCGACCAGGAGAAAGGGATACCGGTGAGGCAAAAGGGCCTGAATTTCGGCTTGTTCCATCACGGACATCGGCGGAACCTCCTCATAGGCAAGACTTCAGTTGTGTGCATGCGAGGCGCGTGAGACGCGAGACCTGCGACCCATTGTTCGAAGTTCAGTGTTCGAAGTTTCAAGAACTTCGAACTTCGAACTTCCAACCTCGAACCATCCTCTCCTCTAATTATTTATTCTGCCGATCGAACTCCTTCACCACTTGATCGGTCAAATCCAGCGCAGGTTGATGGTAGAGCACAATCTTCATTGCCGCCTCGTTCCCCTTGTCGATGATCGCGACATACCCGTTTTTTTCTCCCACAGCTTGCGCGGCCGCTTGCACTTTTTTCATGTATTCCGCCACCATTTCACGCTGCTTCTGCTGAATCTCGCGATTGAAGTCGGCCAGGCGGCGTTGATAGGCCTCCAACTTGGCCTGAAATTGACCTTGCTTCTCTTGTTTCGCGCTGTCGGTCAACTTTTCGTCTCCCATCGCCTGTTGCAACTCTTTCAGTTCTTGATCGTCGGCATTGATGATCTTTTGTCTAGTCATGGAGTAGGCCTTGAGCTCTTCCAGGGCCCGCTTGCCGGCCTTGGATTGCTCCACCACCATTTGCTGGTTCATCACCGCAACCTTGAGGGTGTCAGCCGACAACACCGGCGACACCATCGCCAGGCACAATACCACTGCGCCGATCACGCTAATCACTCCCGCTCGTTCCATTGAATCCTCCTCTGCGTTTCACAATCACCATACCCCACACATACATCAGCAGGGTGGTAAAAATTCCCTCTCCGCGCGTCATGCACCGTGACGCGAGACGTGCGAGACTGGCGGGACAAGCGAGACGAGCCAACTGAGAAGGAGACCCGATCTGTCCACTTCGCGCCTTTCTCGCATGTCTCGCGCGTCTCGCCTACGGATACTCTCGATTGAACTCTTCGATGACCTGGCCGGTAAGATCGAGCCCCTCATCGCTATACAAGGTGGGGCCGCCTTTCCCCTTATCGATGACGACCGTTAATCCAAGGCGCTTCGATACTTTCCCCACGACGAGTCCCACCTTCTCGCGGAATCCTTCGAGCACGTCCTTCTGTTTTTCCTGAACCTCCCGGTTCATCTCGCCTGCCTTCTGTTGATACTCCGCGACCCGACGTCGAAACTGATCTTCGCGCTCCTTTTTCGCCGTCGGGCTCAGCACACTGGCCTGCCTCCCAAAATCTTCTTCCATGCGGCGAAGCTCTTTCTCATCTATCTCGATTACCGCCTGGCGATTCTTGGAGAATGCGCTCAAGGATTCCTTGGCCTTCTTGCCGTGATTCGTCTCGTTCAGGACACGGGCCGGATCGACGACTCCGATCTTCCCCTCGACTTTGGGTCCACCTGCCGCACAGCCGGAGACCACGAAGAACGCCACCAACAGCCATCCCGCACAGAATGCCTTCCGCATCATGACTTCGATCTGCATCACACCGTTACCTCTCACTCGTGGTCAAAGATTCGTTCCGTTAGAATATCGTACCAATCGTAAACTCAAAGACCCCTGATTTTTCCCCTGGGTTGGGATCCAGATTTATCCCATATGCGGCACGGAGGGGGCCAAAAGGTGAAACCCATCGTCCCTCCAACCCCGCCGCCGGTCGCAAGGGGAAGGACACGTTACTATCGGCAAATCCTTTCCCATAGTCGAAGAAAATCACGCCGTTGAGTTTTGCCTCAGTAGAGATCGGAAAAATAAAATCGAAGTTGAAGATCATTTCACTAATCGCGCCGAGGAGTTTGTTATCAGACGTCACAGGCCCCGCTTTGCCGAAAACAAACCCACGCATGGTATTGATGCCTCCGACGAAATAGAGTTCGCTAAGAGGAACCGGTTTCCCTGGATCGGGATTGATGAGTTCCACAACACCATAGCGCGCACGGATCGAGAGCCTCGTATCGAACGGGAGCGGGGTATACTTGTTGACGTCGAGTGTGTACTTATAGAAGTCGTTGGTGCCCCCCAGGTACGGCGTGCCGAGAGAAAATGCGACAGACGTTCGCCAACCGGTGCGGGGATCCATGTAATAGTCTCGTGTGTCGCGGGTCAGCGAGGCCCGAAAGCCCGTGGTCGACTGACGCCCCACTTGCGAGGTGATGATGGGCGGCGCGCTGGCCGTCGGATTGCTGTACTCGATCTCCTCCGCGTACGGACCGATGCTCCCTGATAGATACTCGGAGAACCATCGGCCGAACGTTGCGCTGGCCCCGGTTTTATTCTCAAAATAGGTGACGTAGTTCGTGGCGCTTTTATAAATATCCAGCTGCATTGAGGTCAAGGAGTCATTCAACGCAGGGTTACGAAACGTGATCAACCCTATTTGCCGTTGCTGGCCCAACTGACCGCGAATTCGTCCCATCCAACCGTTCCCACCGAGGTTTCCTTCCGTAATATCGGCGATTGCGACCAACTGGTCCAATGTGCTGAATCCGCCGCCGACGCTGAACTGGCCGGTCGGCTTCTCTTTCACTCGAACATTGAGATCGACCTTATCCGTAGCCACCTGCGCCGGAAGGATTTCCACCGTCTCGAAAAAATTCAAGTTATTGAGACGCTGAAAGCTCCGCTTTAACGCGGGGGTATCGATGACATCCTGTTCGTCGACACGGATTTCACGACGAATCACATTGTCTTTGGTCTTCTCGTTCCCACTGATGTTGATCTGACGGATCCGCATCATCTCCCCTTCCTTGATGGTCAGGATGATGGCTGCAGTCCGGTCCGCCATATTCGGATTCACATTGGGCGAAACATCGGCAAACGAATACCCCCTGCTCCCATAGAGATCATTCAACCGCGTAATCTCGTCGCGGAGTTTCTGACGCTGGAAAATTTCCCCCTCCTTCATCTTGAGCCCCTGTCGAAGCTCCGGATCTTCGAACACGGTATTCCCACGGAATCCGATCTCGCCGATCGTGAACGGCTCCCCTTCCGTGACCGCGTACGTCACGACGAACCATGTCTTCTCGTCGCTGAGCTCCACCGTCGGCAATCCGACCCGGACGTTAAGATAGCCTTTGTTGAGCAAGACCTCTTTGATCCGCTCGACGTCGTTGCCCATTTCGTCCCGCTTCAGGACGCCAGCATCCGAGACAAGCGACGGCAACTTCAACTGGGTGAACAGACCGTACCAGGGAATCCATTCCCGCGTCGACATCACCTTGAACATCTCGTCCTTCGTCGCCGCGTGCAGGCCGTCAAAATTGACCGTTTTGATACGCGCCTTTTCTCCTTCTTTCACAAAAAATGTCAAGCGTTTCCGATCCTCGTCCAAGGTCTGCACGATGGGAGTCACCTGGCAATTGAAGTACCCGTCCTTCTGGTAGGCTAGGCGAATCTTCTCTGCACTCTCTTTGGCCTGCGGCTGATCCAAAAAAGCTTGGCTCTTGATTGTGATCTTCTCTTTGAGCTTATCGTCGCTCAGCGCACTATTTCCATCGAACACAATCTCGGTGATAAACGGTTTCTCGCGGACCAGAAAAGCCAGGGCCACCCCACTCGCTCCCGATTCCGTCTCCACTTGCACCTCTTCAAAGAATCCGGTTTCGTAGAGAATCTTGATTTGCCCACGGACATTCTCGGGGGTGTAGGGATCGCCGGGCTTCAATGTCAACCGGCCAACAATCGTCGGCAACTCGATCCGCTTGTTCCCTCGAATCTCAATCGCCGTGACTTTGACTCCGGCTTGCTCAGCAGCGACCACAAGCACCGGCAGCATACCGCAAACCAGGACGGCGAACGCCATGACGAAGAACCAACGAGACCTGATTACACCGCATGTTCCCCTCACCGGATCTGAGTTCCATAAGAAGTGGAAGATAATACCGGCATCATGGGTAACTCTAACTTTGCCTGTGACCTTATACCCGCACCTCTGGCTCAAGCACACACGACGTATCCGGAACGCGTGTGATGACAGCGGCAGAGATTGCTGCGTGAGAAGCCCAGGCGGTCAGCGCACACAATCTCTCACGGCGGCATGCGTGCAAAACTTCTGAATTATATTGGGCAAGTATTTGAATGTAAAGCTGATAACCCACATTATTATTCGCGCAGGACCTCGCAAGCCGGCGGGGCGGAGCGTTCAACACAAGGGTACGACTTGCGTCACGTGCGAACTCCTACCTCCTGCATGTCGTGCCATTCATGCAAGGTCTCACCCGTCCCGCTCGAGCAAGTGATCCGTATATGTGGCAGACATGTCATAGACCATGTGGACGGCGGCTCGGTTGCGCGATCGTCTCACGCCGCTCTCCGTGTACGATTCACGAGACGGTTCGTTGCAAAACCGCGTTCCTCGTGAAGCGTATCTCGTATCTCGCACGACGGTCGGACACAATCATTCCGTTTTGCACTTCACGCTTCACGCGCAAGCGCGACGTATCCGTGATTGCAGCAGAAATTTTCATGAAGAATGTGAGCTAAGCTCCTGCATTCCTTGACATCGCCTACCCCATCACATAGTATCGAAACATGTCACGCTTCGAAGTGCGCAAAGCTGTGATTCCCGCTGCAGGCCTCGGTACTCGCTTCCTCCCCGCGACAAAAGCGTCTCCCAAAGAAATGCTGCCGCTCGTCGACAAGCCGTTGATTCAATATGCGGTGGAAGAAGCGGTCGCCTCAGGAATCGAAGACATTATCATCATCACCGGGCGGGGCAAACGCGCGATCGAAGACCACTTCGACCGATCCGTCGAATTGGAAGAAAATCTCAAGGACAACGGCAAGGCACAGCTCCTGAGCCAGATGCGGCACATCTCTACGCTCGCAAATTTCTGCTATGTTCGTCAGTCGGTGGCACTCGGACTCGGCCATGCGGTCCTCTGCGCGCAACGGTTGATCGGTGACGAACCTTTTGCGGTCATTCTCGGCGACGAAATCATCGACTCACCCGTTCCTGGTCTCGCACAACTCATTCACGTCTATAAAAAACGACACGGTGCAGCCCTCGGCGTGCAGGAGGTGCCCCACCACGATGTCAACCGCTATGGAATCGTGTCGCCTCGAACGATCTCAGCGGGGCTGCATCGAGTTGAAGGCCTCGTCGAGAAACCGGCCCCGGCCGAGGCTCCATCCAATCTCGCAGTTATCGGTCGCTACGTCTTACCGCCGGAGATTTTCTCCATCCTGCGAAAGACCCAACCCGGAAAGAACGGCGAGATTCAATTGACCGACGCACTGCGGGAGCTGGCAAAGAAGTCCCCGATGTATGCATTGGAGATACAGGGACAGCGATACGATGCCGGGGACAAGCTGGGATTTCTCGTTGCGACCGTCGAGTTCGCACTCAAAAATCCCGCCCTGGGACCAGAGTTCGGCGACTATCTGCGGAATCGGATGCGGCATTCCGGCGAACGCCGCATGACACGGTCACGAAAATCCTAGTCACGACACTCAACGAAGGCACAACCTTCTAATCTCATACACTACTGAGACACAACCCTGAGACCAGACCGATGAGCGACTCGATCGAACAAGACTTGCAGCCGCCCCAGAACGTTGAAATCCCCGACCAACTTCCGATGTTGCCGGTCCGAGACATCGTCGTCTTCCCCTACATGGTCCTCCCTTTGTTTGTCGGGCGAGAGATGTCGATCAAAGCGATCGAAGCCGCGTTGGCCGGCAATCGAATGATCTTCCTGTCAACGCAAAAGGCTTTGGACGTCGAGAATCCCTCACCGGAAGATATCCATACCATCGGCACGGTCGGCATCATCATGCGAATGCTGAAACTGCCCGATGAGCGCATCAAAATCCTCGTGCAGGGGCTCTCGAAAGCCAAGATTGCGGGCTACATTCAGACGGAGCCCTATTATTCCGTGCGTATCGACAAGCTGACCGAACACAAATCGGCAAGTGCCGCCCTTGAAACCGAAGCCGCTATGCGGACGGTCAAGGAACAGATCGAACGGATCGTGAGTCTCGGTAAAGTCTTGATCCCGGACGTGATGATCGTCATCGAAAATCTCGAAGACCCCGGCCGTCTTGCCGACATGGTGGCCTCCAATCTTGGCCTCAAGGTCGAAGTCACCCAGGCAGTCCTGGAGGTCATCGATCCGATCAAGCGACTCCGGCACGTCAGCGAGATCCTCGGCAAGGAAATCGAAGTCCTCTCCATGCAACAAAAAATCCAAGCGCAAGCCAAGGGGGAGATGGACAAGACCCAACGCGAATACTTCCTGCGCGAGCAACTCAAAGCGATTCAAAAAGAGTTGGGCGAACTCGACGAACGCGCAGAAGAAATTACCGAGTTTCGTAAACGGATCGTCGAACTGAAGATGCCGGAAAAGGTGCTGAAAGAAACCGAAAAGCAGCTCAAACGCCTTGAGAAAATGCACCCGGATACCGCCGAGTCTGCAACCGTCAGAACCTATCTCGAGTGGATCGTGGAATTGCCCTGGTCCAAGAAGTCCACGGACAATCTCGACCTCAAAGCCGCCGCCAAAGTGCTTAACGAAGACCACTACGATCTTGAAAAGGTGAAGGAACGGATCCTTGAGTATCTCGCCGTGCGAAAGCTCAAAGATAAAATGAAAGGTCCAATTCTCTGTTTCGTCGGCCCCCCGGGCGTCGGAAAGACCTCGCTCGGAAAGTCGATCGCCCGCGCCCTCGGCCGAGAATTTGTCCGTATCAGTCTCGGCGGCGTCCGTGATGAAGCCGAGATCCGCGGCCACCGACGCACCTACGTCGGCGCGCTCCCCGGCCGCATCATTCAAGGCATGAAGCAAGCCGGCACCAACAACCCGGTCTTCATGCTGGACGAAGTGGACAAGGTCGGAATGGACTTCCGCGGCGATCCTTCCGCCGCCCTGCTCGAAGTGCTCGACCCGGAACAGAACAATTCGTTCACGGATCACTACCTGGGCGTGCCCTTCGATCTCACAGGAGTGATGTTCATTGCAACGGCGAATTTGATCGATCCCATTTTGCCCGCCTTGCGCGACCGGATGGAAGTGATCGGAATCCCCGGCTATACCGAAGAAGAAAAATTGGGCATCGCCCAGAAGTACCTGATCCCTCGGCAACTGAACGAACACGGTATCACCGAGAAACATGTCCGCATCGCCGAGCCGGCGGTACGTCAAATCATCGCCAACTATACGCGTGAAGCCGGCGTCAGGAACCTCGAGCGAGAGATTGCGAACGTCATGCGCAAGGTGGCGAAGAAAGTGGCGGAAGGCAAAGGCGTGGGGTTCCCCGTCGATCCCGCCAACCTGCATAAATATCTCGGCGTTCCTAAGTTCGTGCCCGAAGAGGAATTGAAGATGGACGAGGTCGGCGTGGCAACGGGACTCGCCTGGACGGAGTCCGGCGGCGATGTGCTCTACATCGAGGCCACGGCGATGAAGGGCAAGGGGCAATTGACTCTCACAGGCCAATTGGGCGACGTCATGAAGGAGTCCGCGCAAGCCGCCTTGAGCTACGTCCGATCACGCGAGCGCACCCTCGGCATCAATCCCGATGTATTCACGACTCAGGATCTCCATATCCACGTGCCGGCCGGAGCGATTCCGAAGGACGGGCCGTCGGCGGGCATTACCATGGCCATTGCCATTGCCTCGACATTGTCGCAAATCCCGGTACGCCGTGACCTGGCGATGACAGGCGAGATCACCCTCCGAGGCCGAATCCTCCCCATCGGAGGATTGAAGGAAAAAATATTGGCAGCTAAACGAGCCAAACTCACGACTGTGATCCTTCCGAAACGCAACAAAAAGGATCTCGACGAGATTCCCAAACACATTTTGAAGGGTATCCACCTTGTCTTTGCCGACACGATGGATGACGTGATGAAGGTGGCGCTCCGGCGGAACTCAAAATCCGCACGCCCAACTGGGAAATCCCACCAGCCGCAGCCACACTCAAAAAAACAGGCCACGCGCGCGAAGACAGGGCGGGCCGCTCGCTCGCTGCCGACACATGCGGCTACCACGGTAACGCCGCCCACACACCTTCACTAACATGGCGTCCACGGTCCGTCCGAAGGCCCGCTCTACGATTCACGAATTCGATCTCATTCACGCGCTCCACCGACGGCACAGCCGCCGCACTCCCTCGGTCATTCGAGGGATCGGTGACGATGCCGCCGTCATCACATCACGGGCAGGCCAATGGACGGTGCTGACGACCGACCTCTTAACGGAAGGAGTCCACTTCGACCTGCGAACCGCCACAATGGCCGATATCGGATTTCGCGCCGCAGCCGCGAATCTCAGCGACATCGCGGCGATGGGAGGCGCCCCTCAATACCTGCTTGCCACCTTAGCCATCCCCCGCACCGGCTCCAGCCGCCAAGTTCATCAACTGTACAGAGGGATGATGGCTGCGTGTCGGCCACATCACGTACGGCTCATCGGCGGAGACACGTCGGCTTCGCGCAGCGAATGGTTTCTCAGTCTGACGTTGATCGGGATGGTCCCTCCGCGCAAGGCCCTCTTTCGGAGCGGTGCACGAATTGGAGATTCCCTCTACGTCACCGGCACAATCGGTGACGCACTGGCCGGCCTAAAACTCTTGAACGAACCGCCGCCTCGTGCAAACCACCACCCACGCACTGCAGCATTCTCGACCAGACACCGACAATTTCTGATCGGGCGCCACCTGCGCCCGACCGCGCGTGTTGCGGAAGGCCGGTGGCTCAGTACCCATCGTTTTGCCACATCCGCGATCGATATTTCAGACGGCCTCTCCGGCGATCTCCGTCACATCTGCGAGGAAAGCTATGTCGGAATGGAGCTGGATCTGAGCGCGCTTCCGTTATCGACCGCCTGCCGCGCCTATGCAGCCTCTCGAAAACTCGACCCGGTGGATCTCGCGTTGACGGGCGGTGAAGACTATGAATTGCTTTTTACTGTCTCACCACGGCAGCGGCGACGACTCGAGCAATCAGCCGTCGAGCAAGGGTTCTCCCTGACATGCATTGGAACAATTCACCCCCATCGCTTCGGATTACAAACCCTATCCCCTCACGGCCGGCGTCACCGGTTGGCGAACACCAGTTACGAGCATTTCACCTAACCGACTTCAGCGACTACGGCTATGGCCAGTATCCCTTCATTTCGCTCACTGATGAAACAGGTCCTCCACTTGCAGGAGTCGCCGCAGCGAACGGCGTTGGCCTTCGCTATCGGGGTCTTCATCGGGTTTTCCCCGGCCTATGGATTGCACACGGTCATCGTGTTCATCTGCGCCTGGGCATGGAGACTCAACGTTCTCGCGCTCATGGCAGGCGCCTTTCTCAACAATCCATGGACCCTGGTCCCCATCCTCGGCGCCACCTATTGGGTCGGCGCACTCGTGCTCGGCCGATCAGACAGCCCCACCTTCGACTGGAACGATGTAAGTTTCAGCGCGATCTATGAACAGGTCATGCCCTACGCCATGCCATTTATTCTTGGCGGATTCGTCTTGAGCGTTATCGGTGCGGCACTCGCCTATCCACTCGCCTACTATTTTGTCGCCAAATATCGGCAGTCGCACCCCCTCGCCCAGGGAGAACCATTGCCGCCCCCTCAAGATATACGTTAAGATCCTGGCTCGTCATGTCTGAATTCGCGCATCAATCTCATGCTCCATACGATGGGTCGGCGCTGATTGCCGATCCGATTCACCAATACGTCTCGTTCACCGTACCCTTCTCCGTTGCGGACCCCCACGAACGGACGGAAAAGGACCTGATCGACTCCCCCTGGGTCCAGCGCCTCCGATACATCTATCAACTCCAAAGCGCCCGATGGGTATACCCCTCGGCGGAGCACACCCGCTTCGTCCACTCGCTCGGCACCATGCATGTGGCAGGCCGCTTTGCTCGCCATCTGTATCCGTTTCTCAGGAAAGCGGTCAAGGATGTTCCATCGGCGAACTATGTCGAAGAATTTCTCCGTGTCACAGCGCTTGTGCACGACATCGGCCACGGCCCCTTTTGCCATTTCTTCGACGACAACCACTTGCATGCCTTCCATGCCAGTCACGAGAAACTCGGGCAGATCATCATCCGCGACCATCTTGGTCCGATCATCCGAAAGATCCGGCGTAGCCCGTCAGGCCCATTTGCCAAAGGCGAGGAACTCAACCCCGAACAAATCGCCCATGTGATTCTCAAGGAAAAGGGCAAAGACAACTCCCGCATTCCTCGATGGCTCAACATGCTCCAGCCGGTTATTTCCGGCAGCTATACCGCAGATAATCTCGACTATGTCCTGCGCGATTCCTATATGTGCGGCGTGGCGGTCGGTCCGGTCGATCTCTCCAGACTCATTCACTACACGATCATCACGGACAAGGGGTTTACGATCCACAAGACGGGCCTTCCAGCGCTGCAGATGTTCCTCAATACCCGCATGTATCTCTATTCCAACGTCTACTATCACCGGACCACGCGCGCGATCGACATCCACCTCCGTGACATCTTCGGCGATACTATGAAGCTCCTGTTTCCCCACGATCCTCGCAAGAAAATGGACGAATACCTGACGCTGACCGACTGGTCCTTGCTCGAGCAGGTCCGGGGATGGAAGACCTCTCGCCATGCCACCGAGCGGCGCTTGGGTGCAGAATGGCAGCGGATTCTCGGCCGTGACGTCAAATGGAAAATGGCCTATAGCGCCGTGCTCAAAGAAAAGGGCCAAGAACGCGGCATGGACTTTCCCAGCCACGAGCACTTCGAAGAACAGATCAAAAAAGAATTGCCTGCGCGGCTCAAAAAAGTCGAGTTCCGTGTCGACATGGCGCCGCTCGACCCACGGCCGGACCCGAAAGACCGGCGCGGCAGCCCTCTCTACGTGTACGACCCCGGCACCAAAGTCATCTCGACCGACCCATTGGAAGAATTCCTCGACCTGCTGCCTACCCGCCTGGTCCAATTCCGCGTCTATTCCCACGATCACGCACACGACGAAGCCCTCTCGCGTGCCACCGCAACGGTACTCAACAAGACTCCATCGAGCATCGAGTCGAATCTTTAGTATCTACTGACAGAACTCCCACGTACTGCAATACTGCAGGTACCGCGTCAATCGCGGCAGCACCATCTGCATGGAGGACGATCATGCAAACACTCGTCACACTGCTATTCCTGGGGCTCTGTCTCGTATTCAACAGCACGGTCCTGGCCCAGATGCCGATCGACGGGCAGAACCAAGCCGAGATCTTGAAACTTATGGGCGAACTGCCGCCTGAGACGATGAAAAACGTTGAAGCGCTGGGGAAGATCCTGCAACAGGATCTGAAGGAGGGCAAGCTGACCCAAGCACGAATGCAGGAAGAACTAAAGTCGGGCACACTCGATCGGACGTTGAGAGAGCTCAACCCCGAAGCCGGCCCTCTGCTGGACGACATCGGTCAGCAAATGAAGAACCATCCCGATGCCGACAGATTGCCGGATTTGCTGAATGGAATGGCGGGGCCTGGGAAGTAATTCTGCTCTCTTTCGAGCGGGCGCTACACTGGAAGACATGAACCCGCTGCCCGATTCACTCGGAGTTTCAATCCTCGCCCGCCCTAGCGTTGCTCAGCGTGATGAGATCCAGACCATCCCCGGATCACGGCATGGGCGGATGCTTCCTTCTACCGATTGACGGCCTCTCACCCGATGAGGTACCATGATGACCAGAATTGTGGTCATCATGGATTGTGGGGTTGGCTATGGCGAAAACACTATCCCTATCAGAGGTGAAGACGCGATTGCCTGAGCTGGTGAAGGGTGTACAGGAGCGCGAGGAGGAGGTCGTGGTCACGAAGAATGGACGTCCGGCTGCGATTCTGATCAACGTCGATGAGTATACCCGCCTGAAAGAGACGTTGGATGTGTTGAGCGATCCAGCCTTAATGAAACAGATCGGCCGGAGCCAGACATTCTATAAGACGGGGAAGAAGGGCTTCTCCTTTGAGGATGTGTTCGGTGAGCCATTCACCCCCGCCAAAAAGCGCCGCACTGCGTGAATCTCTTCCGTCCTGATATCCCTCCGCATGTGGCTGAGGTGATCCGCTCTCTCCATCCTGACCTGAAACGTTCCATCAAAGCGGCTGTTCGTGGTATTGCGGCCGACCCAGAGTGTGGGGAGACGCTCATGCGCGAACTCGACGGCTTGTGGAAGTATCGCGTCCGTCGCTTTCGAATCGTCTACGCGATCGACCGCAAGGGGCGAATCATTCGTCTCGTTGCCGTCGGCCATCGCCAATCGATCTATGAGGATCTCACAGACAAGCTTCGCACAAAGAGCTGACCTGTGGCCGTGGAACGGATAAGTCCTCGCACACTTAGCGCTAGACTATTCTCTGACTGGAACGGGTTGTGGGTTCGACGTGGCTTCCGAAGCCGATGTCACACCATTCTTGAAGGGTAAATCGAGCAGCGAATAGGGGTTCACGCGGGCGCCGTTGAGTTTGACACCCCAGTGGAGATGCGGGCCGGTGGCGCGGCCGGTCGCTCCCACCTTGCCGATAATTTGCCCCGCTGTGATCAAATCTCCGTCTTTGACCAAGACTTCAGACAGGTGAAAATACATCGTATAGAACCCCAGGCCATGGTCGACGAAGATGCCTTTACCGGAGAAGATATGATCGACGGTGATGCGAACAATCCCGTCGTTTGTGGCGGCGACATCGGCTCCCAGCGGCGCACCGATATCCTCTCCATTGTGCGGATTGCGCGGCTGGCCGTTCATAATCCGCACGCTGCCAAATATGCCGGTACGCTTGCCGTTCACTGGCTCCACGAAGTTACTGCGCCATAACTTCAGGCGCGAGTTCTCTGCGAGCGCCTGCTTGACCTCTTCCTGCTCAGATTTCCAACGTGCAGCGGCCTTCTCATCCAGATCGACCTTTTCCTTTGGCAGCTTCAGATGCTCGACGGCAAACTTCTCTTTCGCCACCAGGACATTGAAACTCAATTGTTTCGCCTGCTCGCCCTGCTTCACTTCCACGGCAAATTCGTAGGTCCCCGGTTCGTCCTGCATGTCGATCCCGAGCAACCCGACGTAGCCAGCCGGCTCCCCAGGCCTGAACTCCCGAAAAAATGGAATTGTCCGCTTCAGAAATGTCCCCTTCACCTCCGTCGCCTGCTCTTCGCCCTTCACCTTGACCACCAGGATCTGCCCCTGCTTGCCGCTGTATTGCCCATCGACGCCCTTCGGCGCAGAAGGCGTACTGGAAAATAACTCGACGGGAAAGACACTGGAAAGTAACACGACGGCCATAATCAGCATTCGGTCCAGCCGTGAGATCCGGACATGCGCCTGTGTGGAGGCCGTCATCATCATCGGTAGAACCGTAACCCAGCCACCTGCGAGAGCAACTCATCTACACGCCGATTCACGGCGCTGAAAGGGTCCATACAGAGAATTGTTTCTTCCCAATATCCGTTGAGTTTCAGATACGTCCAGTCGACCGTATAGGACCGATTCTTCGCACGGGCAAACCGGATGAAATCGCCGCGCACCTTCGCCCTCGTGGTCTGTGGCGGAGTCGACATGGCCCGTTGAACCGCTTCCTCCTCCACCACCCGTTCGATCAACCCACGGGACTCCATCAAATAGTACAACCCGCGCGTCCGTTTGACGTCATGAAATTGGAGGTCGAGCAAGAACACCCGTGGGTCATCCCAGCCGCAACCCTTCTTGTCGATATAAGACTGGATCAGATGGCGTTTGGTCACCCAATCGATTTCGCGCACGAGCTGCATCGGGTCCTCTTCGAGCTTGTCCAGCACCATGGCCCATCGCTCCCATACATCATCGAGGATCGGATCGTGCTCCTGCTGGGCCAAATATTCTTGCGCTCGATCCAGATAGACCCGCTGAACTTCGACCGCCGTCATCTGACGTCCATCGTCCAGCTTGATTTTGCGCTTCAACGTAGGATCGCGCGACACCTCTCGAATGGCTTTCACAGGATCCTCGAATTCCATCCCTTGAACTGCGTACCCTTCCTCGATCATGGACAGCACCAGCGTCGCCGTGCCGACTTTCAAATACGTCACGAACTCCGACATATTCGAATCCCCGACGATGATATGGAGGCGCCGATAGCGTTCGGCGTCGGAGTGCGGTTCGTCCCTGGTATTGATGATGCTGCGCGAGGAGGTCGTCGAGGAGGACGTCTTCTCGTGAATGTGCTGTGCCCGTTGCGAGATAAAATACTGCGGTTTACCCGATACCTTTAGAACTTTACCCGCTCCACTATAGATCTGCCGTGTGACGAAGAAAGGAATGAGTTGCTCCGTGACCTTCCAAAAATCGACGTCGCGTCGCATCAAAAAGTTTTCATGGCACCCGTATGTATTGCCGAGCGAATCCGTATTGTTCTTGAAAATATAGATCTCCCCGGACAAACCTTCTTCCCGCAATCGTTCTTCAGCCGCCGGTAGGCAGGCTTCAAGGAGTCGCTCGCCGGCTTTATCGTGGATGACGAGATCGAGAATGTTGTCGCACTCGGGGGTGGAATACTCAGGATGGCAGCCGGTGTCTTGATAAAACCGGGCGCCGTTCACCAGGAACGCATTGGAAGGCCAACTGTTCGGAATGAGACCTTCAAAAATGTACCCCAGCACCTTCTCCATCGGCAGATAGACCCGTCCGTTCGGAGAAAAAATGAGACCATACTCATTCTCCAGACCGAAGATGCGCCGTCTCAGGGGACTGGGTTGCAGCATACTGGTACGAGCAGAATACCAGCCTGCCCAGCCTTCTTCAACAGAAGGACACGATCCGCAGCTGCGGTCTGTCTGGTTCATCTGGTTTGTTTTGTTTATCTGGTTAGTTTCGTTTAACCAAACAAACGAGACAGACCAAACAAACCAAATAACGGTCTTCAGATGCTGGCGGGCTTTTTCAGCATCCTGTTAGGAAGCGAGGAGCTGTTTGGTATCGGCGGGTGCCAGCCGACGGAACTTTCTGCCGTCTCGGGCGCGGTCCAAGACCGCCACCTCCAAACTCTCCAGTGAGAGTTTCTGATTCCCGATATGTTCGAGTGCGGAGAGACAGAGGGTGAGAGCGGCC
>CBDDRH010000102.1:0-4736 GCA_965233025.1 uncultured bacterium | reverse complement strand
CAGCTATGCGGGGGCGCACTCTCATCGACGAGAGAATAAGCGGAAGCTTAAAGGGGCTAGACATTCGCAGGGTCCTTTTTAGCCAGATGCATCCCAGTTTCCCCAAATTTAAGATAGCAACTCAGCATTTCCGGAAAGCTGGGCTTTATCCAATGGTAGTTCCCGAGCCCGGTAAAGAGCCTCCACTTGCCAAGCTGATGCTAACCATGGATACCTCAGACCTAGATCCATTATGTCCGGGAATGATCTTATACAAAATCGGGTTGGTTCTAAGGGAGCCAGTGATAGTCGAACGGAATAGTGTGCAAACGTGGGCGGATACGTGGGGCATCTTTCAAGTGCAGATTCGCCCTCCGTTGTCATCGAGCGAGACGGATGTACAGCAGGCTGAGCTCGTAGAGCTGTTCATCGATCACTACCGTAGTTCCAATCGCTAATTTCAGAACAAGGGCTATCAAAGGGGTCGGGAGTCTTTCCAGAGTGTGAATCGGGCCGCCACTGCGCCGGTACCACCGCCGCTGGCTCGTCGAACGGTTCTTTGCGTGGCTCCAATGGAAGCGGCGGTTGCTCGTTCGCTGGGAGTACTATGCGACCAACTTCCTGGGGTTTGTGCAGCTCGCATCGATCACCATGCTCCTGAAGCAATTTTGAGATAGGTTCTAGTTTTTGCCGTCCGTATGATCAACGAAGGACACGGAGGTATCGCGTGCCCTCCTACACGCAAAGGCACTTGACAGAGAAAAGTTCTCTGCCGTATAAGCCACACCTTGCGAGGTGGTTCTAGAGCAAGTCTAAGGCGGACGTTGCGCATTAGAGGATTGCCCACATGAATCTCGCCGGTGCTCAAGGGCTGACGTGCTTCCTGCCGACAACCTCTCGTTTGCCCTCACACACTCACGATTCAAGATGTAACGGGACGGCTATCATCTTTTCGTATGATGGACCCGCTCGTGTGGGGCGCGCAGACAGGTTGGTTCGTCTTGGACCGGCTTCAGGTCCGGCGCAGTGGTACTCTCACGCAGATCTTTCCCGCTCCAGCTTAGACTACGCCACCTGAAAGGGCTGAGGACACGTGTCCATTGCGACCCTGCCTGCGTCTGCTGTGTCCGCGCCTGGCACTGCTCCCGAGCCTAGCATCCAAGCCGCAGTGAGTGCCGCATCAACACAACCAACAAGGAGGAAGTGATGAAGAAACGACGGTTTCTCGTAGCGAGTGTGGGTACTCTCGTACTCGGAGGACTATTCCTCGTGAGCGGTGGTCCTGGGGTCACGCCTACTTGGGCGCAGAATCCAACTCCACAGCAACAGCAGCTTCGTCAAATATCAGAGAAGCTTGATCAACTCCTGGCGGCCACGAAGGCCGCCAGTGCCGAGGCAGAAAGCGCGAAGAGCAGCGGTGATGAGGATAAGCAGACGCCGTCATGGGATAAGGCTCTGCAGGTGTCGCAGCGGTTCGTCGTTCTAGCGGCATTTAACGGCGATGCGGTGTTGGATAAGGAAACCGGGCTGGTCTGGGAGAAGTCCCCGCAGTCGGCCGCGGTATCCTCGTCAAATGCCCGCTTAGCCTGCGCCAATAAAGCCATTGGAGGCCGAAAAGGTTGGCGTCTGCCAGCTCTTCCGGAACTCACCAGCCTTGTGGATCCCTCTGTCGCCTCTCCGGGCCCTGCTCTTCCGCCGGGTCACCCATTTCAGGCTGTCCAGTCGGCCAACTATTGGTCAGCATCGGCGCATGCGGACAATGCGACCCTCATGTGGGGCGTGGGCTTCAGCAATGGTGTCGCGCTTGGTATCAGTAAGTCCTTCGATCAGCGCGTCTGGTGTGTTCGTGGTGGCATGAGCGTGAATTAGCCGTGAGTCTTCGGTGATGGGAACGATGTGATTATTGAAGGCCGGAGGAGGGTAGAGGCTTCGGGCTTCTACTCCACCCCACGCCGCATGAATAGTGCGGACTAGGGCAGGGATTTGAGTTGTCGCCGCCGTGGGCTCGAATGGTCAACAAGCGTAAACAAAGGAGGCCCGCCGCTGAGTGTGGAGCGGTTCATGTGCTTCCAGATGAAATGACGTAACCGGGTTCGTTCTCGTGCTTTGACGAGAAGAAATTCGATTCCGTATTCGTCATCTACGGCCCAGATCACTCGAACTTCCGAAATGAGAATCGGACGTGGTGTCTCAGGGATTGTCAGGTAAAGATCCCAGAAGCTTCCTATGGGCAACAGCTGTGCGCTGCAGAGTTTGCACCCGCTCTCGGACAGGTCAAGGGCCACCCCGTGACCGACATGTTGAAAGCTATCTGCTGCTGAAAGTCGAACCATGATTTGAACAGGGACTCGCTGAGCGGCCCTGCGGTCAGGGGTCTGAGCTGGGGGGTGGGTCTTCACTCGTGTGCCTGTCCCTTGTCGCGCGGCTAGAGAATTTTCTATGAGCCGGCGATCAGTCTAATTGGAATGCGCGAGATTCGAACGTAAGAAGTAACGGAGTCGGTTTCGTTCCCGCAGGTTCATCTTGAGGATCTCGACTCCGAACCGATGTCCAGATGCCCAAGCCACCTTCGCTTCCATCACGAACAGCGGGTCTTGCCCGTCGGGGAGGTAGAGAAAAATCGTGAGTTCCATTCCCGGCGTGACGCAGGCGTTGCCGCGAATGCCCAATCCCGTGGACGAGAGATCCGTGACCATACCGTCGCCCATGAGCAGCTCACCGGAAGAGTCTTGTGCTGAGTACATCAACCCGAACTCTACCGAGGGCCGGGGGGCTTGCCTTCGATTGACCGCTTCCGCCACAGACTGAAGCCCGTTTCCAGATGCGACCTGTTCTCGTTTCATGAGAGCACCTCCTTGTTCCTGCTACGGTCTCAAATGCCGCCTTCACGGTTTGCGGGGGTGACGTGATCCCACAAGAAGAAATGCAGATGCTTCTTCTCCTCCAACTTCAGGGATCCCAGCTCCACTCCAAATCGACATCCTGCAACCCAGGAGACCCGGCTTTGGGCAACGCACAGTGGTTCCTTCAGTCCAGGAAGGTCGATAAAAAGGGCCACTTCCATGCCGGGTGTGACCAATCGATTCCCGCGAATACCGATCCCGCCTGGTGAGAGATTGGTCACCAGGCCATCACCGATCAGCATCTGACCGGTGCCCATGCCGGAATAGAGCAAAGAAAAGAGAGCCGGGGTGCGGTTGTTATGCCGACGATCGGATTGACCGGGGAATTCAGCTACTGTGGTGATGGGAGCGTTGGGGTGAGGACCCATGATTCCCTCCGTGGGGGCGGACCAATACTTAAATAATGCGGAATGCCGTTCGTCGATCGTCCAAGGACGACAGACTGATATTCTTGAAGATCACGTCTTGTAACCGCTTCCTTTCGTCTGACGATAGCTTGGGGAATTTGACGGCAAACGAGTCTCTGGCGATCCAGGTGACGAGTACGTCGGTGAGGCGCAAGGGGGCTTGCCCATCCTTAAGGTCTAGGAGCAGAGTGAGGCGGCTACCCAGTGAGATTGTGGTCTCGCCCACAATCTTGCAGCCGGTTTTGGAGAGGTCTTTCAACGCTCCCTCTCCTGTGACGATTCGCGCGCCTTCTTCTCCGGAGTAGGTGATGTGGTATCGAGTGGGAACTCGTTCGGCATAGCGCCGATCCAGGAGCGAATGAGTCTTCTGGGTATTGATCTTGAGAAGGGGGTTGTCCAGCTTCATCGGTACCTCCACAGTGACTCCGCCGAGGTTCCTCTGTCCTCCGGCGACGGTCTCAGAATACCGCATTCAAGAATTTGAACAATCCCTAAAGAGAGGGGATAAAGGCCCCACCAGAAGAGGGGGGGATTGGGTGCCCGGGCACAATTGGCACGGGTTTCCAGGCAGGATAGACCCGCGAGACATGCGAGACATGCGAGACTGGCGGGAAAGGCGAGACGGGCAACGGTTTGAAGTTCAAGGTTTTCCGAACTTCGAATTTCCGATCGCGTCTGTTGCGTAATCGGGAAACTGGCGGACGTTTTGAGCATCCTGCCAAAAGATTTGGAAGTTTAGGAAGGGGTGACGACGGTCAAAATACGGTGGCGGAATTATTGCTGTCGCTCATTTTTCTGCGGAGTTCCTGGCTCTCGAAAAAGATGATGCCGCGATCGGTGCCGGACTCGTATCGGAGGTTCACATCGGTGTCGAACCCAGTCCAGCTAAAGAATTTGACGGGACCGCCGGTGATCTGTCCTGGTGTGCGATCGAGTGGGCCATAGAGGGATTGGAGGTAGTCAAGAATCTGGTCGTGGGTTGCCTTGCCTTGGTAACGGACAGTGACACGAGCGAATTTGCCTTCTGAGGTCACGAATCGCATGGAGTCGACCTTGACCGTGCCAAGCAAAGGGGTTCCGTTCTTCAGTTCATAGGTTTGAGACCGGCCGGCGTCTTCGACTTTCATGAAGGTGTCGGTTTCCGAAAATATAGCGCCCCAGGGGATTCCCTCGAATCCGTTCGGGTCGTTCTGCATCGGCACGGCGAATGCCGGGATGCCCTCCAGAAGGATGAAAGAGAGGAATAGGCAGATGAGGGGAGTGCGACAGGCCCAAGGGTCTATGTGGGGGCGGCGCGGCATGTTACTCGGCTGAGTCGGTGATATGGTCGTTGAAGCGAGGCGCTAAGGTGCGGCTGTCGATAAAGACAAATCCTCGCTCCGTATTCGCATGGTAGGTCACGGTGATTTCAGTATCGGTTCCACGCCACGTATACTGCTGATTGAGG
>CBDDRH010000101.1:0-5481 GCA_965233025.1 uncultured bacterium | reverse complement strand
TATCTCTGAGGGGGGTGGCTGTAAGCGAAGGGTCTTAAGAATAGATTGAAAGAACCGTGCATCGGCCGTGGTGTATTGTGTTTTCGAGAGATGGATGTCGGCGTAGACGTTGTCTTGCGCGATGCACGCATACACATTCTTTTGATCCACCCGGACTCCACGGAATTTCTGAATCGTATACTCAAGGGTCGGTATCACGCCGGTGGTGTTCAGTGCGATGTCCTGCCCGCGGGTGACAGACGAGTCATTCTGTATCAGTCTGAGCTGTTCCAGGCATCCTTTTGCAGAAGCCTTCGTCGGGACTTTCTCAAGGGTGATAGACACGTCGAGTTTCGTCTTGGGATGGGAGGCCGTAAGATAGCGGCGACCGTCGGGTTTGACCTGGTCGATGTCTTTCTTGAAACCGGATAAGTCGATCGAAAGTCCCAGGCCCTTCTCTGGCCACGTCACAAATGTCGGAGGTTCGTTGCTTTCCACAATTGTCTGTGCGGCGCCAGTAGGCTCTGCCGGCATGAAAAGCCATAGGCTGACAGCGCAACCCGCGATCACGCTCACAACACCAGATTGTATTCTTCGGCGCGGCATGTGAGTACCTCTGACGACAAGATGTGGTTCTTGTATGGCCAGTGTAAGACCTGGCCGGCCTCGCCCAAAGAGAAATACTGTTTGAAGCATGAGTTCGACGGGAACATGTACCCGAACTTGTTGCTACGCCAAACGCAGAACTCGTCGAATCCTCGCGGACAGGACCGTTGCCTTAGCCCGCATTTTTATGAGTGATTCTGTTCATTACGGCTCCGCGCGTCGGTCTCACGATGCGGGTTAACGAGCCTTCTGTGGAAATTCAGGAGGTGATGGGTGAGCTGGAGTCACAGCCGGAGGGAGTTGGAATGGAAGGTTGTGTAGCTGAAGGGGAGGACCAAGGTTCATTGACGGACTAGGCGGCGGCTGTACGGTGACGCGGCGCTGGCCACCCGGTGGATCAAGAACAGATTCGACATTTCCTGCGTGATCCTTGTACACGTATACGCCACCCTCTAAACCCAGCGCTTGTTTTAAACGCTGATTAAAACCCGGCGCTTGAATAGGTGGCTCGTCAAGTGCGAGCAACATGTCTGGCCCTGCCGCTCCCACAATAGCGAGAAAGATAACCATCTTGTACATAACGACATTCTACTACCGACTCGGGTCTGGTTGTATCCCCTGGTAAAGTGAGGCGCTTGTCACATTGTTGCATTGTGATTGCTGGGCCGAACGGCGCTGGTAAGACCACGTTCGCTCGGGAGCCCCTTCCACGCGAAGGGGCTCCCCAACCACGCTAGCCGCCCATCGTGTCCGCTTCCCCTCCTAAGGTGGGATACCGTTCACAACAACTGTCTCGGTACAATCTGCCGTCACGGAGGTTATGATGGCGCCTCGTCCTTATTCTCGAACCTATCATCGATTCCCGATTTTCTGTCCTGTCATCTTCGGTGGGGCTCCATTTGTCGGCGAGGGCATTCTGAGCAATCTGTCGCTGATGGGGTGTTCCGTCATGAGTGATCGTGAGGTCCTTTGCGGCAGTGACGTGCGTGTGAGTGTGCTGCTCCCAAATCAGAGGCCGGCGCTCTCAATTGAACTCGGCACGATCAAATGGGTCCAGGGCTATGAGTTCGGAGTGGAGTTTCTTCGCGTGCCATTTGAGACACGACAACGTCTCAACAGCACTCTACGAATTGAACTCATTGAATTGTTGAAGACCCGTTCGGGTAGAAGCAAATCGCCAGAATTGCTCAATCGGGGAAGGTAAGCGGTAGGTCGATATGTTCATGCATGGCGCGTCAGCCCGCCAGCTACCGTTTCCTGCGTAACTCTCACCACACAAGTCCGAAATGTTTCACGTCTTAGGAGGAGATTGAGGCATCGGTCACCTCTCGTAACCAACGCCATCAGCTCCCATGCCGTACAGAGAGTCTTAATGCTCTCTGCACGGCGTGCGACTGCTATTTCATCTTTCTCGGGTCTTGGTAGAGCATGAGGTGTGCGTAAGGGCTCTCTTCGAACATAATGTAGACGCCGGAAGGGTTCGGGGCAGTCGGGAGCTGTGTCGTTTCGGCGTCGAAAGGCCACATGAGCATCCAATGGGGAGGTTCCTTCACAAGCTTGGCCCCGTCCCCCGACATGACAATTTTCCCATCCTTTTCGTAGTGTGCGCCGCCGCGGGCCATGTACGCGATGCCTGGCACCGTGTTCGTTGGTTTCGGCGCATGGTTCCTGCGATCGGCCATCCATTGCTGAGCGGCCGCGTTCATACACATCGGGTCAGGATGCGGTAGATGCATCACGGTTGGGATGCAGGTAAAGCCGTTGGCGCTTTTTTTCGTCTCGATCAGCTTGCCGTCGGCGCCATAAATCATGATCCCGGCATCCTTCGCGATATGCGTCGGTGCTGCGCTCAATGCAATCGCCGTCTGGTCCTGTTCGGACAACATTCGTACGTCTTTAATGGCGGAATCTCTTATTGACGGCTTATCGTCAGCGGTGGCGATTGCCGGCATCATGAAGAGACCGGCGGTTAGGATGGTGAGGGCGAAGTGGTATGCCATGGCCTTCTCCACGGTGAAGATGAGGGAGTAGTATGTAATGCGTCAACGCTAACGTGAATGGACGAAGAAGTCTAGCCGATTAATAAGGGATCCGGGAAGGTGTTCCTTGAAAGCCCCTTACGGCTATCCATCATCAGGGACTCTCCTGATCGCCCGCCTTCTTGACGCCCCTGCCATCAGAGCGTAGGGTTTTGCGATGATCGGATTGGAGTGAAGGGGATTCAATGGCATCAGCATTCTCCCATGCGATTGTGGCGTTGGCGATGGGGAAGGCTTTTCAGAACAAGGAACTGAGTTGGCGCGAGTTGTTCTTGGGCGCGCTATGCTCGGCCTTGCCGGATCTGGATGTGATGGGGTTTTACTTTGGCATTCAGTACGGCGATCTGTGGGGACATCGTGGGATGACGCACTCCATTGTGTTTGCGGTGCTATTCGCGGGAGTACTTGTGGCTTTGTGGTACCGACGCAAGCCAGCGGCAGCAATGACGGGACTGTTTTTGTACTTCTTTCTCTGCACCGCTTCACATGGCGTGCTCGATGCGATGACGAATGGAGGGTTGGGTGTGGCGTTTTTCTCCCCATTCTATACGACGAGATATTTCTTCCCCGTACGGCCGGTCCTTGTGTCTCCAATCGGCGTCAGCGAATTTTTCAGCGAATATGGTGTTCGGGTCCTGGCCAGCGAAGCGATCTGGATCTGGCTGCCGTCTTGCGTGGCGTTTGTGGTGCTTCGCACGGTCCAGCGGCTTTGGTCAACCAAGTCAGTGACATCTTCTTCTTAGCCATATCGAACTGTGCCCCGAGCCTGAAATTGCAGAGTATTTCCGAATCCGGATACAATCAGCCAGAACTGATAGAAAGTATGCAAGTAGGGCCGTACGAAAACCTTTTTGAGGATTTGTGATCGAGAACAAGAAGCCGCGCCCGTCTTATTTGGTTGAGATGGTCATCAGTGCCGAGCGGCATACGCAACTTCAGAGCATTATTTCGTATGTCAAAGAGATCCACTATTTTATCGATCCGGATATGTACCGGATCTCCTTGAAAAACCTTGAGGCGTTTGAGTGGTGCTTTGAAGGTGACCAGTTCGAATCAGAAGGAGTCAAAGAATGTTATGGGTTCAAGATTCCAGTTTCCTGGGAAGACCTGACATTCATTGAGACTCGCGTGATGGCCGCGGATACGTATTCGCATAGAAGGCATTCTCACGGTAGGGTCGAAGGCATCACTGATCAGGGATTTGACGATTTGATGACGTGGCTGGCCCGGTCGGAGGATGAGCTGTTCAGATCGAAACTGAATGACCAATAGGCCTGAGATGGGTGGGATGGGGCCTGATTGATCTCCGGTGCTCGCGCAACGCGCGGTCGCGGACTCCTCTCGTTGGGCCTGTGGAAGGGGAGATCAATCAGCCTCCATTCCTGAGAGGCGCAATAATACGGAATCTGACTTCATCGACCAAAGTATCTGCCGATGTATGCTCTCCTGCATACAACCCACAGTGGTAGAGGCCGGCGGTCCATCCGTTTTTTTGAGGAGTCAACATGAAATAGCCGGATTGGTCATTCATGGTCGTCAGGACGTGGTCCTGCGCGACGGCTCGCTGCTCGCCGGTCATTTCTGAAGTTTCCAAAAAACAACGTGCTGTCAGAGGTACCGCGTCGAATGAGGCAGACACCAGTCCAAAAACTAAATAGATTTCTGTCTGTGTGGTGGGAAAGCTATCTCCCGGGATCAAGGGAATAAATTCATGGGCGCCGGTGGGAAAATCGTCGCGCACGACTTTGCTTGCGGGGATGACAAATCGGAACCAGCTGAAGTCGGCGTCTCTGCCCATGAGAGAGGCCCGCTGGTCCAGAGGTTTCTCCGGTGTAAACCGCTCGGCCGCTCTTGTGTACAGGTCTTCCTCTGAAAGGGCTGCGGGAGGAGATGAATCGCCCGAGGGGAGCGGGTCCAAGGCCTCATGGGCGTTCAGCTTTGCCAGTTCGGGAACATGGGGCCGCACCTTCTCGAGCCATCGCGCGATTTTATGTTTGTCGAGCACACGCGTTCCTGGTGGAAGTGCAACGTTCTTGTTGGTTTCTTCAAATTCGACCGCTGCGTCATACAGGGTTTGAAAATGGACGAACGCGTCTTCCCACTGTTCCAACTCCACGAGACATTGGCCCATCCGGAACACGGTGTCGGCATAGTCTTCATCGGTGGGGTCAAGATTGGACATCTTCCCAAACACGGTCAGCGCATCTTTGCATCGGCCAAGCTGCATGAGGGTCAGCCCTAGTTGATAATTGGCTAGAGCATCATTGGGGTTGAGAGCCAGCATCCTTTGATAGATCGGTTCGGCTTCTCGATATCGACCTGTGGAGAAGAGTTCCCATGCCTCTGCGCGAATGGAAGCCCATTCCTTGCGCTGTGCCCCGGTCATTTCTTTTGTCAGAACGGGGTCGAAGCGCCGGCCTCGATCGATGGAGTTCCCATTCACTTGCGCGAGCAGATTCTTGGCAGGGAGTTCCAGCGGGGAGCCAGAAGGAATTTTCTGCAACACGTAGTGCACGTCACTGTCCGCGCCTTCATAATCCAAGATGTCGAACCTCGCCCGCGCCAACGCTAATCGCCAGCCGAGCAATTCCGGAACGAGTTCCACGGCCTTCTTATACGATTCGAGCGATTCCTCAAGCCGATCGAGTTTTCGGAGTTCTTGCGCCAGCCGTAGATGAACCAAGGGATTCTGAACATCGATCTTTGCAATTCGTCCGAGTTCGGCGACGGATTCCTCTCCCTGTCCCGACCGAGTCAACACGCTCCACTTGGCCCATCGGATATCCAACGCGGCCGGTGTTTTAGCGAGAACCATCTCATAGGCCTCAACTGCCTCTCGAGGCCCTCGGGATGTCGT
>CBDDRH010000100.1:0-20608 GCA_965233025.1 uncultured bacterium | reverse complement strand
GTGGCGCCTCCTCCATCCAAGGTCATCCGTACTGCGTTCAGCAGGTCAGGATTACGGGTGACCTCCACCAAGGGGCTGCCGAGGTGGTCCGCGCCGCTAACCAGCGCCTTCATTCGTCCATTCGGCCAGCGCACTTTAGTGTCTGGGCCCACCGCGATGACCGCCTCCTGCATCGAGTCCAGGAGGGCTTCGAGTTGTTTCCTGCTGGTGACCTCAGCCTGAAAGCTGGACTTCAGTCGCTCTGCGGTGCGGTTGAGTGCATCGGCGGCTTGGGACAACTCATCGCGCGCCGAATCCCGAATGCGTGCATCAAAGTTTCCTTTCGCAACTTCCTCCGCAAACAGTGCAACCCGGTCCAAACGTTGGGTGATAGTGTGGGCGATCCAGAAAGCCAACAGCACCACGAGTGGCAACACCACCAAGGAAGCGAGAATAAGATTTCTTTGCGCCAGCGCTACAGCCCTATCAATCTCAACTAACGGATACGCCAGGCGAACGGTTCCGATCCTTGCCGGAACGGCTGCATAAAGGTAGGGCTCCTGCGTGGTAGCGCTTCGGCGGCGGGCGATGCCCGTCTCTCCGCGCAAAGCAGCCGCCACCTCCACCCGCGCCGCATGGTTTTCCATGATCACGGGGTCGGCCTCTGAATCAGCGAGGACCTTCCCTGAACGGTCGATGATCGTGATCCGCGATTGGGCGCTGGTCGCGCGGGAGGCTACGAAGCCAGTGATTTGCTCGGGCGGCAGGCCATTGACATCGTCGGCGATCAGTTTGGCTTTACTTAATAACGCTCGTTCAATCTCTGCTTCCAGCGTTTTTTGGAAGACTCTCCGCACTGAAAGATCTACCAACAACGTGGTGAGGAGGATGATGCCGAGAAAAATGCCTAATAATTTCGCTAGAGTGCGCCGCTTCACTTCGGTCCCTCAAAGCGATAGCCGGCCCCGCGCACCGTTTTCAAGTAACGCGGATTCTCCGGGTCTTTCTCGATCTTCTCCCGAATCTTACTCACATACACATCCACAGAGCGCGGCGTGACGAACGCCGTCTCTTTCCAGACCGCGTCCAGCAATTGGTCCCGCGTGAAAACCCGGCCCACGTTGCGGACTAAGTGGTCCAGCAGCCGAAACTCGGTGGCTGTCGTCGTGATCTGCTTGCCTTGCACGGTGACTATCATCGACCCCGAATCCACGCGAATATCGCCTATCTGGGTAACGGAAGGTGCTATCGGACGCTCAAAGCGTCGCAGCACCGCCTTCACTCTGGCCACGAGTTCTTTGGGACTGAATGGCTTGCTGATGTAGTCATCCGCCCCCAGGTCTAAGCCCGCGATGCGGTCAGACTCTGATGTTTTGGCAGTGAGGAATATTACGGGGATGGAATTCAGGCTGGACGTCTCACGGATCCGGCGGCACAGGTCAAGCCCGTTCCCGCCCGGCAGCATGATGTCCAAAAGAAACAGCGCGGGTGGATGCTTCGCGGCATCCTGAATCACTCCCTGCGCAGTCGCAAAGGCGCGCACGGCAAAACCAGCTCCCTCCAGATGATGCTGGACCAGGCGCGATATGTCCGCGTCGTCCTCCACGATCAGGATGGTGGCTTTCATGCACGCTATTCTAGCTCGGGAGTGTTAAGGAGATGTAAACAGAGGGAAAGCGGGCCATTGAGGACGGGAATCTCATCTGCGCTCGAGGATGGTTTTCATGGCGGTGAGGGACTTTTTCAGTAATGGAAGCTGAGCGGCCCACAGCCGCCTTGCGGATGATGGAGCCCTTCAATCCGGTAAGCCCGGCCTGCTCTGAACCCATAACCTTGCGATGTCGACCGCCTCCCGCAACGTTAGCGAGTGTTGTCCGAACAGTGGTGAAGGGACCAGCAAATACAAGAATAGGAGAAGCGGGATCACACTCGTCCGACCCCTGCTTCGCCAGAGATACTCAAGACAAAAAGTAGAAGGCATGCGTCCTCGCTGCGGGTAACTATCTGGACCGGTGCCTGCTTAGTGGCAGACATCGCTTAAATACAGCCTAGGGGGCATGGTGCTCCCTGTATGTGTCGTACGGCACAGATGTTCGCTTTGATAAGGAAGGACTTACGGCTGGGTGAACCGCGGCCATAGTATATGCAAGACACGGTAGGATTGACCGGCAGACTTGCAGGGAGATTCGCTAGGACACCGGGGCCAAAGGCAGATGGGCTTAGCTAAGCGTTTGGAACTATTTGAAAAGAATGGTCGGGGAGAGAGGATTTGAACCTCCGACCCCCTGGTCCCGAACCAGATTCCAAGAGTTATTGAAATCTACTGAAACTTGAGGATTCTAACTGGTTCTTTATGAATCCTTTGCAGCGAGCCTACTGAAAGCTGCTGTTCTTTGCGGATTCTTGCGGTTTCCGGCGTCTCAAAATTGCCTACACCCCAAGGTTCTTCTGGCATCGCCGAACCGATCAATGTTTCATCTGGTCCAGTGCCTGTCGTAACCCGTTCGCGAGAATCCGGGCATCACCCTCCGCCCAGAAATGCATGAAGAAGTGCCGGGGCTCTTCGTCCAACATGTGGCTGTGCAAAGCCGTAACTGCAATCCGATACTCCACTAAAGTGCGGAGCACTGGATTCACTTCGTTGGCGGCGAGAACAAAGTCGCCGGTGATCGCGGCTCGCCCTTTGCCCAATGGCTGGAAATTAATGGCCGTTCCCAGACCCATCCATTTCGGAATCGTCCGCCCCTCGTGGGTCATATTGTCCGGTCGGGGGATCGAGAACTGAAGAACACCACCGACGCTGCGGCCCTTGCTACCCAATACTCTTCCGATCTCATCAGTCGGCAATTCGATGGGCTGTTCTAAAGATGGGGTAGGCCGGGGAGTCTTAGTGAGGGAAAGAGCCTGCCGTATGTTCGCTGCGATAGTTACAGCATCTCCATGCGCCCCGATGTGGACATAGGTCACTCTGGGCGTCTCATGAAGCAAGTGATTATGTATCCCCGTGATGTCGATTCCCTTGGACTGGAGTTTTTCAATGACTGGCCCGACCTCGCTTTCCGCTAGCACTAGGTCACCCATGACCATCGCCTTTTTCCCGGGCGAGTCAAAAGCAACCCATGAACCCAGTGCAAGGGTGGACTTAATCTGAACATCGCCAATGCGGACATTCATGTCGCTCCGGGGCATCCCGAACTTCATCCCGCCACCTTCTTGAGGCTGCCCGCCTTGCCCGATGGCATCTTTCACTGCATTCCATTCGCCGGGTTGTTGCGCACCAGCCAAGACGGCCAGCGTGACGATCACCAGCACGATTCGCAGCGACTGCATATTTGTTCCTCCCATCTTCCGACCATTTAACTCTGGCCCGGTTGTGCGACCTCTCCAAACCGATAATACGCCGCTGGAATAACCTAGACCTTTCTAAGCCGCAATCTTGACTCGCAACAACTTCACTGAATTCACGAAGACTAGTACATCTGGTCCAAGATGGATCATTGCCGCCTGAATCGGTCCAATCCATCCCATAAGAGCAGCGGTAATGCCTAATACGTGGACGACTCCTACGCCGACGAAGATATTCTCCTGAATCGTCCGGTAGGCTCGTTTGGCCAAAGAACGAGCGAAGACTATTTTGCCCAAATCGTCAGTCATCAGAGCTATGTCGGCTGCCTCCAGGGCGGCCTGTGTTCCCTTAGCTCCCATCGCGATTCCTACAGCGGCTGCGGCCAAGGCGGGTGCATCGTTTATCCCGTCACCCACCATGGCAACGGAGTGTCCGGCCTGCTGGAGCTCGGTGATAATCCGGACCTTATCTTCCGGCAAGAGTTGTGCATGCACCTCCGAGATGCCCAGTTCGGCTGCTACTTGTTGCGCGGTTTGGGAGTTGTCGCCGGTTAAAAGGGCCACCCTTTTTATGCCACTTGCTTTCAGCCGAGCGATCGTCTCTGCTGCTCCGGGCCGGACTTGATCGGCCACTTCGATGCTGCCGGCGAACTTGCCATCGATGGCGACATAAACTGTGGAGCCTGGCGGATTCGTAGCGGGAAGCGACTCAACTCCGTTTTCTCGGAGCAATAGCTCGTTCCCAACAAGGACGGCCTTGTCCGCCACTGTCGCTTTGACCCCGCGGCCCCGCACGCTCTCAAACGCGGTAGGTTCAAGTATGGTCGTATCGCGTTCTTTCGCGTGTTCCATTACAGCTACTGCAAGCGGATGACCTGAGCGTTGGTTCGCTGCTGCCGCGAACTTTAGAATCTCATCCTCGCCGTACCCTGAATCGAAGGAATGGATCGCCGTCACTTTGGGTTTGCCGATGGTGACAGTGCCGGTCTTGTCAAACACGACGATATCCACCTTGGCCAATTGCTCCAAATGAAGTCCGCCTTTTACCAGCACTCCGTTGCGAGCAGCGCGTGCAATGGCCGCAATCATCACCAAAGGCGTGGCAAGCCCAAGTTCAGCGGGAGAAGTGAATATCAATAACGTTACTACTTTGCGTAAATCGTGAGTAATCAGGTAGACGGCAACCAGGAAGATCACGACCATGGGAATCAGCCAAGCGGCCACCTTGTCGGCCAGTTTCTGCACGGGCGCTTGCTGTTCCTCCGCATGTTCCACCAAGGAGATGATCCGAGCGAACATCGTATCTTGGCCAACTTTGTCCGTCCGGACGTCCAATGCGCCAGACTCTAGGATGGTTCCAGCGAGCACGACAGAGTTCGCCGTCTTGTCGAGAGGCAAGCTTTCACCCGAGATGGGGGCCTCGTTGACTGACCCTTCTCCCCCAACCACTGTTCCATCCACCGGGATCTTTTCGCCTGCCTTTACTAACACCACATCGCCAGCTCTTAAACTTGTTATAGGCACAGTCCGCTCGGCACCACCGGAGCGCACGACCGCAGTCTTTGGGACAGACCCAACCAAAGCACGAATGGAAGCGCGCGCCCGATCGGTGTTAAGTTCCGCAATGAACTCAGCGATCAAGATGATCGTCATTAGCACGGAAGCCGCGACGTACTCTTTACCGAGCAGGGCTATCCCGGTGGCAACGCTGACAAAGATCTCTGTTCCGATCTTCTTTTCGTGGATGAGGTCAAGCAGGCCCGTCTTAAGGAGGGGATACAAGCCAATCACAATCGCGACGTAGAGGACGGGCAGGGGCAGGACCTGGCGCCAGTAGAGGAGAGTGATCGTTCCGACGATTACGATCCGGCCAGCCTCTAACCAACGGTCGGAAGTCATCAATTGCGATGTTGAAGAACTGGTAGCCGACTGGCCTTTCATTGGTTAGCCCCTTTCATCAACAACAGGTATCAAAGTGCACCAATACCTTGCTCGCCAGACCGAATATTCATTGCCTGCTCAACCGGCAGCACGAATACCTTTCCATCGCCGGGATGGCCTGTGCGGGCGGCAGTGCAGATCTTCTCAAGCGCTTCCGACAACATCTTGCTTGGCACTACCACCTCGAGTTTCGCCATGACTACTTCACCGAACTCCACGGCACCAGCCCTGTCGTGGGGTTGCCGCCTGCCGATGCCAGTGACGGTTGACACAGTTATGCCAGGGACGCCCACGATCTGATGCAGCGCATGGAGCACCTTGTCCAGCCGGTCTCGTCTGATGATTGCTTTGATTTCGTGCATCACAGTTCCACCTCCTTCGAATCGCGAGCGAACATTCGGTAAAGCACCGGGAGCACCAGAAGCGTGAGCGCGGTTGAAGAAAGAATGCCCCCGAACACCACCGTTGCCAGCGGGCGTTGGACTTCGGCTCCTGTGCCAGTGGCAAGCGCCATAGGCAGGAACCCCAACGAGGCCACCAGGGCCGTCATCAGCACCGGCCTAAGTCGCGCAATGGCCCCTTTGAAGACGGCGTCATCCAAGGAAACCCCGTCCGCACGCAGGCCATTGATGAATGTCAACATGACCAAGCCGTTTAGGACCGCTATCCCAGATAGGGCGATGAAGCCGACGGCAGCCGAAATGGAGAAGGGGATGTTCCGCATCCACAAGAAGAAGATGCCGCCGGTCAGGGCAAGGGGCACACCGGTGAAAACCAGGAGCGCATCTTTCACGTTGCCGAAGGAGGCGAATAACATCGCAAAAATCAGCAACAGCGCCACGGGCACTACAATCTGGAGTCGCTTGCGAGCGGAAAGAAGCTGCTCGAACTGACCTCCCCAAGCCGTCCAGTAACCTGGAGGAATGGAGACGTTCTGTTGTATCTTGCGCTCCGCCTCTTCGACGAAAGAACCGATGTCCCGACCCCGAACGTTCGCCGTGACCACCACCCGGCGTTTGCCGTTCTCGCGGCTGACTTGGTTCGGACCCGGCGCGATGTGAAATTCCGCCACCGAATCGAGCGGAATATTACCTCCGCCAGTGGACATCGAAGAAACGGACGCATCCTGCGATCCGTTTCTATTCGAAGGAAGCGGTATCGGAAGTCGCCTAAGCATCTCAAGATCCGAGCGGAGCCGATCCGGCAGCCGCACGACAATATCGAAGCGGCGATCGCCCTCGTATACCTGCCCAGCGGTCTTTCCGCCAATGGCGATCTCAATCACTTCCTGGACTTCCGCCACGTTCAAACCGAGCCGAGCCATGGCGGGACGGTTGAGCTGGATGGTCAGGACCGGGAGTCCTGACGTCTGCTCGATCTTTACGTCTGAAGCTCCGGGTACGGTTGAAAGTACCTTTTCAATATTGTTGCCCACCTCGTCGAGCGTATCCCTGTCGTCCCCGAAAACCTTAACCGCCACATCGCTGCGGACACCCGCGATGAGTTCGTTGAAGCGCATCTGAATGGGTTGGATGAATTCGTAGTTATTGCCAGGAATGCGCAGCAGTTCGGTCTCGAGCTGCTGGACCAAGGAAGCCTTCGAGCGACCCGGGTCTGGCCATTTGCTTTTTGGCTTCAACATCACATACGTATCCGCGACGCTCGGCGGCATCGGGTCGGTAGCGATCTCGGCTGTACCGATCTTGGAAAATACATAGTCCACTTCCGGATACGTCTTGAGCTTGCGTTCGAGAGTATGTTGCATCTCCACCGCCGTGGAGAGGCTGGTGCCCGGAATCCGTAGGGCATGAACGAGTAGGTCGCCCTCATCAAGACTGGGAAGGAACTCTGTACCGAGTCGGGTTGCGAGTATGCCGCTGAATACCAGCAGCAAGACTGCAGCCGTTACCGTTGCCAAATGGTTACGGAGCGCGAAGGCCAATGCCGGCTCGTATGCCTGCCTTGCCCAGCGCACTAATACGTTCTCTTTTTCGGATATCCGCCCGGTGAGAAATAGCGCCACAGCTGCCGGAACGAAGGTGATGGTAAGAATCAGAGCCCCTAGGAGCGCGGCGAGCACAGTAAACGCCATGGGGTAGAACATCTTGCCTTCGATCCCCGTGAGGGTCAGGATCGGCAGGTAGACGATCATGATGATGAAGCCGCCAAAAATCGTCGGCTTCCTGACCTCGCGCGACGCCTCGAAGACTACTTCAAACCGTTCGGGGCGGGTGAGGAGCCGTCCTAATTCGTGCTGTCGCTCGGCAAGCCGTCGGACGCAGTTTTCTACGACGACGACAGCACCATCGACGATGATCCCGAAGTCAACCGCACCGAGGCTCAACAGGTTGCCGCTCACCCCGTGTTCGACCATGCCAATGATCGCGAACAGCATCGACAGCGGAATGGCCAGAGCCGTAAGGATCGCCGCTCGGATGTTTCCCAAAAAGGCAAACAGGATAGCGATTACCAGCAGAGCGCCCAACATCAGATTGTTTCGAACAGTCTCGATCGTGGCATCGACCAGTTTGGTACGGTCGTAGACCGTCTTTGCCACCACGCCATTGGGCAACGTCCGGTTGACCTCCACCATTTTTGCCGCAACCCGCTGAGAAACCACCCGGCTGTTCTCGCCCATGAGCATGAAGACCGTGCCCAGGACGACTTCGCGGCCATCTTCGGTGGCGGCTCCCGTTCGCAGTTCCTTACCCAGCCGCACCTCGCCGATGTTCTTCAAGTAGATCGGCGTGCCCCGATGGTTCCCGACGACGATTCGTTCGATATCGGCCAAGTCTCGCACTTGACCCGGAGCACGGATCAGATACTGCTCGCCCCTACGTTCTATGTAGCCAGCTCCAACATTTGCATTGTTCTCCGCGAGGGCTTCCAGAACATCCCGAAACGTCAGACCATAGGAGACCAGTTTTTCCGGGTCAGGCGTCACGTGGAATTGCTTCGTATACCCGCCAATACTGTTCACGTCCGCGACGCCCGCCACCGCCCGCAACTGGGGTCGAACGATCCAATCCTGGATCGTCCGCAGATCCATGCCCGAGTAGGCCTCGCCCTCCGGGGTCTTGGCGCTTGGATCGGCCTCAACACTCCACAGGAAAATCTCCCCCAGGCCCGTTGCAATCGGCCCCATCGACGGAATGATCCCGGGCGGCAGCTTACTGCGGGCTTCCTGAATACGCTCGTTGATCAGTTGGCGCGCAAAGTAGATATCGGTGCCATCTTCGAAGATGACCGTAACCTGAGATAGCCCGTACCGGGATATGGAGCGGGTCTCCTTCAGGTGAGGTAACCCCGCCATCGCCGTTTCCACTAAGAAGGTGATCCGCTGCTCAGCTTCAAGCGGGGAGTAGCCAGTCGCCTCGGTGTTGATCTGCACCTGAACATTGGTGATGTCGGGTACGGCATCAATGGGGAGTCGCTGGTAGTTGTAAATGCCGAACGCAGCCATGCTTAAGGTCGCAAAGATCACTACCCAGCGCTGCGCGATTGAGAATCTGAGAATTCGTTCGAGCATCCTTTTCCTCTTTAATGTTTCAGGCGTTGCAATTACTCCACTGCTCTAGTGATCGTGCGACGCTCCGAGTTTTCCGATCTCTGCTTTGATCGCGAAGCTGTTGGTAGCGGCATACTGTTCGCCCGGCGATAGGCCTTTTAAGACCTCGACCCACACTCCATCGGTACGCCCAAGCTCCAGAGGACGTGCTTCAAACCAATCGCCGGATCGGATGAAGACCACCTGCCAGTCGCGGAACGTCTGCACCGCATCCGCGCGTACCGCGATCGGGACAGTCGTGGAGTCCTGCACAAGTTGAACGGCGACAAACAGACCGGGTTTCCATTTCCCGTCAGAATTTGGGATGGTGATCCGCGCAGTCGCACTCCGCGTCTGCTCACCCACCAGTGAGCTTATGTACGACACCCGCCCGGTCACGTCTCGGCCCAGATCCTGGGAGCGGACCACAACTTCCTGGCCCTGATGAGCGGCATTAAGGTCCTTGGCGGTGATGGTGGCCTCCACCCAAACAGATGTGAGGTCAGCGATGACAAAGATGTCGCGGTCGGCGGCTACGGCTTCGCCGATGGTGACATCCCGTTCGATGACCGTCCCGGCGAGCGGAGCACGGATCTCGTATCGCGGCAGGCTTTCGGCAGGGGCGTGCGCCAGTGTCTTCAAGGACGCCGACGGAACTCCCAGGGCCACCAATTTCTGCGCGGCCAATTCCTCTGCCAACTGGGCCTCTTCGACGTCACGCTTCGCTGCCAGGTAATCCTGCTCGGCAGATATCTTCTTTTTCCAAAGGCTCTCTTCGCGATCCACCTTTACCCGCAGGAATTCGACGTGATGCGTTGCTGCCATGTACGTGCTTTTCGCGTCAGCAAGTTCGCGGCTGTGAATCACTGCCATCAGATCGCCCCGCCGGACTTGGTCTCCGGCCGATTTCAATACTTCCGTCACCACGCCCTGCAGGCGTGGCACAACATGCGCCAATCGCGTGCTGTCGGGCTTGATTTCGCCAGGTACTTCCAGGGTGGTGGTCATCTTGCGCGGGCCGGCAGACTCGATCTCGATGCCGGCACTTTTCACTCCATCGGCCCCGAGCTGGACCTTGCCCTCGATCTGTGAATACGACCATTCCCGGGAACGACCATTCCTTCTCGCACTGACCTTGACGTCAAATGAATGTGGCTCCTCGACGACAGCGGTCCCCCGCAGATAGTCGGACTCAGGAATGAACCCGATCTTGTCCACTCGTCCGCCAAGCCGGTGAAGTTCGACCGCGAGCTGCACTTCTCCTGGTGGAATCGGCTTGCCACTTCCGTCTAACGGATAGACGCGAAACTGAGGCGGCACCCCCGTTTCATAGATCGTGAATTCCAGTTTGAGATCTTCGCTAGCCAGGAGACGCCCGTTATGAGGCCCTCTCGAATATTCGAGCGGGCCAGCTTCTTTCGCGGCGGCTTGCGTATCTTTTTCGTTCGAACCGCGCTGCATCACTGAGGTGATCAGAACGACTCCGATAACCAGAACTACTGCTACGGCAATAAAGATCTTTTTCTGCATTTGCATCCCTTTCCGCTCCTATGGTTTGCTGGACGGCGGTAGCTTCGGATCCGCTAAAGCAACACCGGTGAGTCGTTCCACATCGGCGGCAGCCTTGTGAAAGTCTGTGAGTGCCCTGAGGTATTGGCTGCGACCACTTACCAAGGTCCGTTGGGCATCGAGCACCTCCAGGTAGCCGAATTTCCCCAGTCGATAACCTTCTTCAATGGCTTGAAAAGCCGAGAGAGCCCCCGGGAGCACCTGGGTCTTGAGCGCTGAAACTTCATCCTGGGCGCTGGATAGCGCCCGGTATGCGTCGGCAAGGACCGCAGTCAACCGTGCCTGAGCGGCCCGTTGCTCCTCGTACGCCTTACTGACACGATCGCTTGCCTCGCGGATGCCCCCGCGATTCCGATCGAATATGGGTAGCTGAATGGAGCCTCCGATCAGGAACGTGTTGCCATCGATTGTGTTGAATCGACGATATCCAGCGTTTACGGTCACGTCGGGAATGCGTTTCGCTCGTTCCACGTCGAGTGCCGCTTGACGTTGAGCGATCTCCATGGTCCATCGCGCAAGGTCGGGGTTTTGCAATAACTGCTGCTGGAGTTCAGTGAACGCCGGTACTGGCGGTAGTGCGGCCAGTTCGCCGGTGACCGATTGGAACTCTGCCGAGGTGCTTCCCCACAGCACGGCGAGGCGGCGTCTGTTTGCGTCGAATGTTCGCTTGGCTCGGTCAGATTCGATGCGGGCCGATGCGAGGGTGACCTCAGCCTTGGTTTGTTCAATCGGGGAAACGACGCCGGCGGTCACGCGTAGTTCAACGGTCTTCTGAACCTGTTCTACAACCTGCAGGGTCTCTTGGGAGAGTGCCACCGCTTCCTGGCTCGCCAGTACGTCGAAATACGCCCGGCTGACGCGCGTCAGAACGTCTATGCGAGCTGCCTCGTAGTCCCATGCCGTGAGGTCCCGTCCTGCGGTTGCAAGCCTCCGGCGAGCGGCTCGCTTTCCACCAAGCTCGATAAGTTGACCGAGTTGTATCGTAGTCTGCGGTTGAATGAGTCCGCTTGGACCGGTGAAGCGCTTCGCAGCCCCGATGTCTTCGACCAAAGTGCTAAGGGTCGGGTTCGGTGGGCGTCCAGCTTGCAGCCTTCTTGCTTCGGTAGCCCGCAGCTCCCAGGCAAACGTCGCCAACTCCGGATTGTGCATGAGAGCGAGAGCTAAAGCATCGCGCAGACTGATCTGGCCCGCAGGATTTTCTACAACCCGAGGGTTCGCCTTGCCGCTCTGGTCGTCAGTCGGTCGGTAGAGCGGCAGTTCTCTTCCAAGGGGCCTGGGCTCGATAGTCTGGCCCAGCGCAGTACTGATGAAGCTGAGGAGAAGCAATATGCCAGCCAGCCAAAGGTGGAAGCTGCGGCAACAATATGGGCGACGTAATCTCATGAGATTACCTTTCTTAGGTTCCAAATTGTGAGAGGTGCTTCACTTCGCGCAGAAGTGCGCGATCAGGAGGGTTAAGCGGGAGGAGAGCGGAGGGAGCGAATCACCTGGCCTGGCGGAGCGTGCGCCCTAGAATTCTCAGAACGCACCAACGCGACCCAAGGTTCGCCAATCGAATATGACACCGCGGTTTGTGTGGCACCGTCCGGGATCAGGACCTTGCTTGTATTTGTAAGCTGAAGGGAATTCAGGTAAGAAGCACGGCCATGGTCGTCGTGGGAGGAGATCTGCGAACTCGTCTGAGCATGGTCTAAGTGTGCCGCTTCAACTAAATGGGCATGCACGACGGTGCCAGCGTTATCTCCACGAGAGTGGGCATGCGTCTCGCGGGCGGCAGCGACCGCCAGCAAGAACAAGGGCACTAATACAGCTGCGGTTAAACGTCGCATTGTTAGAGATTGTAACAGCAACTATACTTCCCGCTATTCATTGAGGGTCTTCTTATTAGTTTCTTTCCCAAGCGTGTCTGGTTTCTTGCCCTGTGGGTGGGCTTAGGGTCTTTCGCTTTGGCACAAGCCCCCTCGGTCGAGGTACGGCCAGCGGCTAGCCGGATCGAACTCGATGGCAAGCTCGATGAACCGGCGTGGCAAGCGGCCGCTGTGGTCAAGCTGACCCAACAGTCTCCTGCGCCGGGTGCGACAACGCCGTTCGTCACCGATGTTCGCATCCTGACTACAAAGGACGCCGTCTATTTTGGCTTTCGTTGCGTTGACCCGGAGCCGGGCAAGATCGCCGTTCACACGATGCGCCGCGACGGTAGCTTGAGCGGTGATGACACCGTGAGCATCATCCTGGATACGTTCGGTGACCGGCGCACTGGCTATTTCTTCCAAATCAACTCCGCTGGCGCGCGCGTGGACGGATTGATCTCGAATGCCGAAGGCGCATCTCTGGATTGGGACGGCGTGTGGGAGGCTCGGACGGCCCGCTCGAGTGAAGGCTGGACCGCCGAAGTCATGCTTCCAGCGCGCAGTCTCACCTTCGACCGCTCTGCCGGTTCGTGGGGACTGAATCTTGAGCGATACATTCCGCGTGAGCGCATGGCCTTGCGTTGGTCGTCGCCGACGCTCGACTCTTTTGTGTATGACCTGAGCCGTAGCGGAGCCCTTACGGGGATTCGCGACTTGGAACAAGGACGCGGCATCGAAATCAGTCCTTATCTGACCGGGAAGACTACCGACTTTTTCAATCCTTCTGGCCGAAGTTGGCGGGCTGCGATCGGCGGCGACATGTCTTGGCGCATTACGCCTCAACTCCTCTCTGTCTTCACGGTGAATACCGACTTCGCCGAGACGGAAGTGGATGCTCGCCAGATCAATATCACCCGCTTCCCGTTGTTCTTTCCGGAAAAACGTGCCTTCTTTCTGGAAGGTGCAAATCAATTTGAATTTGGACTCGGACTGGGAACGAACTTCATTCCGTTCTTCAGCCGCCGGATCGGCTTGCTCGGCGGCGCACAGGTTCCCCTGAATGCAGGAGCCAAGCTTAACGGGCGCATCGGAAAGTGGAACATCGCCATGCTGGATGTTCAGACCCGCGGGACTAGCATTGGCCCCACAACAATCCCGAGCACGAATCTGTTGGCGGCTCGGGCTTCGTATGATGTAACACCGAAGCTTCGATTAGGAACGCTGGTCACGCACGGCGATCCTACGGGACTTCGCTCCAATACCCTGGCTGGCATTGATGCGGTGTGGCGAACGTCCACCTTCATGGGCAACAAGAACTTCTATGTCGGCGGCTGGACCGCAAAATCTATCGGCGATGTGACTCCCGGTAGTACAGCGGGCTGGGGCTACAAGATCGACTTTCCGAATGACCTGTTTGACTGCGCTCATACCCTCAACCAGTTCGGCGAATCGCTCGACCCGGCGCTGGGTTTTCTGCCTCGACCGGGAACGCGGCGTCTGACGGCATCCTGCAGCTACCAGCCGAGGCCCTCGAAGGACGGCCCATTCCGCTGGATCCGCCAGCAGTTCTTTGAGAATCAGTTCACGCGGGTCACGAATGCAAATGGGTTTCTGGAATCCTGGAGCTTCTTTATGGCTCCGATCAATGCCCGCTTCGAGAGCGGCGACCGCCTGGAATTCAACTGGTACCCACAATACGAATTCCTCGATACTCCCTTTGAAGTCTCTTCCGGAGTATTCATTCCACCCGGCAGGTATCGCTTCACGCGGTGGAGAGTAGAAGCGCAATCTAGTCCACATCGCGCCGTACAGTTTGGACATACGACCTGGTTTGGTACGTTCTACAACGGACACCTCACACAATGGGAGAACTACCTCAAGTGGACGGCTCCGCGCGGCAAGCTGCAGTTGGAATTGAGCACGGAGAACAACTTCGGCCATCTGCCCGCCGGGAATTTCTCTCAGCGTCTATGGCAGTTGCAGTCCGCGTATGCCTGGAGTCCGGGCTTGATCCTTACCAGCTTCATCCAGTACGACAGCGAATCAAAGAATCTCGGCAGCAACACTCGAGTCCGCTGGACGGTAAAGCCAGGGCGCGATGTGTTCGTGATCTGGAATCGGGGATGGCGACAGGCTCTCGTGCACCCCGATGGGCTCGGCCTTCGGCCCGAGAGCGACGTGATCGCGGTCAAGGTCCGGTGGACGTGGCGCTACTAGAGATCATCAGCAAGGTTCAGCAAAGAACAGCAGGGCTCAACAAGTCGTCTTAAGGACTTGTAGGCAATTTTGAGACTCTCCGCGCGTCAGTATTCGTGCGGATACCCGCGATTTTCCTGTGTTTCCCCGCTAGAACACCTGGTGCAAAACCAGGTGGGCCGAGTGGAGGTTTTGCAACCTATTGAAATGATTGGTCGGGGAGAGAGGATTTGAACCTCCGACCCCCTGGTCCCCCGAACCAGATTTCAAAGGTTATTGAAATCTGCTGAAACTTGAGGAACCTAACTGGTTCTTAATGAATCCTTTGTAACGGCCTTCCTGAAAGCTGCGGTTCTTTGCGGATTCTTGAGGTTTCGCAGTCTCAAAATTGCCTACAGTCCAGAAAACTCAATAGGAGTCGGCAAGCCCTCTGCTCCAGATCACTTAAAGCTTCCTACCAACTCGACGAAATTATCGGGTATTCCAGCAGCGACTAGCAACGCACTCCCCACAGCAAGCAGGAATTTCTTATTTGACACTGCAGAGTTGCTGTGAAGAGAGTACACCGGTCGGGCCAAGAAAGGCCAAGCAAGTCTATGAATCATCAAGAACGTACAGCCACTGAGAATCATGGTCGCTATTAATAGGGTCCCGAGGTTTGCCTGCATCAGGAGATTCCCATACGTAGCCAGCTCCAAGCGATCCCTCAGTTCCGCGGTCTGATTCTGGCTTGCGTGCATTAGCCCCAAATTGAACCCAATGATTAATGACATTGTAATGAAGTTGAAGAAGATCATGGAAATGCAACGAAACATGTAGCTCAGAGTTGAAAAAGAGCGCAGAAGAGCCCTATTGCTGGCTACAAGCACCCAATCCGCTGCAATTGATACGGCCAAGACAACGAGGAACTCAATCCAATAGTCTCTTGCCTGCACCCATCCGTGAGACGTGAAGAGAAATATCTTTAACACTTTCGAATGGGTGAGCACCTGCGCGGCCGAAATGGCTAAAAGAAGAGAACCGGAGTACCACAAACTAGTTGCACTCTTGAAACCACGGGGCAGAGCATATGTTATTCCAACTATTATGCATACAATTAACGAACCGACAGACCAAATGGCAAAATGCCAATCCAACATTCCTTCCCAGAGATGCTTCCACAAAACGGAATACAGAAAAATGCCAAGTAAAGAGATACATGCCGACACTGAGCAAAAATAGCCATACTCCCTGCTATTCCCAAATGTCATCTCAAGGACGAGAGAAACTATTCCAATAATTCCCTTGAAAAAACTACGATTCCGGTCGGCTTCCTTCTTCGAACGATCGTCAATCTTTATCCATAATTCTTCCAGTCGATTTTGTATACCGCGTCTTTCATCCTCATAGGTGAAAAGGCCAATGTAAAAGCATCCACCAGCCAAGATCAAAGCAATTGCACGAATTGTAGTGATGAGCACCCAGCACACCTCGTTCCACATGGGTCTACATGAATATCCCCGCCACATGCTCGTTGAGAGTTTCCGTAGGGACTGCGGTAATAGCGGCCAATAAACTGGGATGGCAGATTAGTATCTACAAGTATGGCGACCAGAACAAAATTAGTGCATGCAATACAACACCAAAGAATGCTAAGAATGCAGCGACTGAACGGGAAGTCCAGCTTTGGCTCGAACTCATCGTGCCAATGCTGGCTGACAGGTTCATTGCTGAACAACTAACGAAACAAGAAAAGTGAGAAAGCTCTTTTCTACAAACCCCTTGCGTTCCGGCACGCTAGAAACCGTGCCTCTGGACAAGTTTAACGAAGTACGGGTCGGATGCCCCCAGACTCACTGCGAGTCTTCCAACCGTGACCTCGGCGTACCCATAGCCACTTAAACGAGATAATTCCGTGGGTAGATAATCGGTATTGTCAGCTCGAGGGCGCATTACTCCGTTTTTTGTTAATGCATGTTTGAGCCCGAACTCATCAAGTTTCCCAAGGATATGTGGCTTCAGGGTTGGAACAACGCTCGATCCTCCCGTAAGAGCGATCTTCAATGCAGGGTTCTTATTCAAATGGGTCGGATTATCCACTTGCTCCATGTATTCGCTCGACCTTCGTGATATCTGACGACACCAATCGCGACAATAATCTTTTTCAGTCCACTCAGTTGTTTCAACCTTGTAGGCCTCGGCGTCAGACATGCCACCCGGTCTACCCGTAACTCTCCAACTATCAAGAATGCTCTCCGTCAAGCGATTGCCAGCACAGGGTAGAGAAGGTGCAGCCGGGAGCCACACCAAGACGGGCCGCGAATTGGGAGGCCTTGCTCGCAAAAGATACGCGATATCAGTCGAGCCCGCACCAATGTCAATAACCAGAATCTTGCGTATGAAGTCTGCGCCTTCCTGTTGTCCCCAATCAGGATCTAGAAGGTCTTCCTCTCCCTCAACCAAATATGGGAATCCGGCAGCGCAAGACTCAAAAACAAGCTGGCCGCGTACATCTCCGACACTGCATTCACCTGCAGCCGTGCGGAAAGCACCCGAGACGGCCTGGGGTAGGAATGTTTGTACGAAAGTCCTCAATTCGCCACGGTCGATGCGGATGGCGTCAGTCTTCGACGGATTTATTAGCGTTGAGGTGAGTAGATTAAGCGCGATGGCACAAGCATTCTCGAACGCGTCTAGGGCCGCAGCCTTCTCGGGCCGAGTCCAATTGGGGTGGGTGAATCTGACGGAGAGCTCTCCGGGTCGAAACCCTGCTTTAGAGCCAACCACTGCTTTCGCGTCAAACAGCAGTGCTGCCAGCGAAAACACCATAGCCTCGCCAAGGGTAATGTCTAAAGGCGTCCAATCTCCGGTCCACACTGGAACGCCCGGATTGTGAATAACTGATTGCTTTGCAGACAAGTGAAAGCGCTGATCACCTTTATGCTCGCTTGAAAGTGGGTAAATACAGAGATCATTGGCTTCTCGCCATATGACGGAACTCCAGATATCTCCAAAGATCGGCGCTCCGCGTCGGTCATCTTGGAAACACCACTTAGAAGAATCTGTGCCCCAATCGATACCGAGATAACCTTTCATTTAATAACCCTCAACGGACTGAACTGTTGATTTCACTACGATGCGGGAGTGAGGTGGATTGACGTATTCAACACGTGGCCGCCTTACCACCACAAGTCCCTCTGATCTCTGAGGAGTGCCGCTTGAGTACTCATGCAGCCTGCGATCGAACGCCAGAGTTTCACCCACAGTTCCTTTGACAAAGAGGTAGAACTGCTTCTCAGATAAGGAGGCAAATCGTTCGAATGCCTCAGCCATCTGCGGACTCAAGTTCTTAACATCCCATAGAAAAATGAGAAGAGATGCGGCGCTGGCGATCTCGGGTGCATTACTAGGATTCGCAAAGACTGGTCGAATGCTGGACGTTTCTCCAACCTGTGAACTCAACCATCCTTGAGCCTGTTCAGGGATGTCCACAGATCTCGTGTTCAACAGTTGTTGTAAGTGGGGCTTGATTCTCTTCCGCAATTCCTCGTGGTACTGAAGGCGCTTGAGGAGAGATTCTGCGGAATCCGAATCGCCTGCTAGAACAGCTTTCTCAAGGGCCGAAAACATTCCAGCGGATAAGACGCCGAACAAAGGGGCCAAGCGCTTATTGGCTGCAACTCGTCGCAAATCATTCTTCGTCTTGTTAGCGACGTCGCTAAGCACATCCATCGAGCGCGCCCAGGCTATCGGGCTCTCGCTCATTTCTGCTGTTGTAATAGAGGATTGAAGCAGCGATGGCAATAAGGACAAAAGGCGGCGGCCGTCCTCGGGATCTATCCTATTTACAGCTTTCAGCAGGACTGCATTAAGGCCTTCAGCAGTGGCGCTGGATAACATGAATTTTGGATTCTTGCTAGCGAGTCTCTTTCTCAACCACTTGGACAGTTCGCGATTAATCAGTGCAAGTTGTGAAAGCGGAACTGTCGGAAGCTTCAGAATCTCCCGCTCAACCAGAGCAAACGCAAGTTCGGCATGAATAGTAGACACTTCATGGGTGGCACCTCGCTTCCGATCTTTCAGAGACGAGAAAGCCTCACGAAACCCAGGTGCGAGGGCCGTTTTTGTCTTCTTCAGCTTTCTCTCAGTAGATTCCATACTCTTGAACGAATCCTACTTCTCCAGTTAGGCACACCGATTCTACGCGAGCGGTCTTCGATTTACTGGAATGACCGTCTGGGCTTTGACCAGAAAGAGTAATACCGACTGCGCCCGATGCCCGTGGGTGTCTTCGTCCTCAATCGCAGTAATAAAACCCAGTCACACCCGCATTCGTGCTCGTCCTCATCGGTTAGGCAAAACCCCGAGCTTTTGGTGGCAAAACCGAGAGATTAATATCGACTACGTGCATTGCTAGCGTTTAAGAAAATGGTTCGCGCGCCTGAAGTGAGGATTCCCGCACCCGTGCTGGCTCTTCCCAATGTGAGTTCTTGGCCCTGCGGCAGTACTTGAAGTGGGCTGGTGTACTCACGCCCGACAATGCTGGTCGCGAATTCCAGGGTCTTTTCGAGGACCGTAACAGTAATTTGCGGAGATTCTTCGATCTCTTCAAGGAACTCTCTGCAACTTGGGCATGGGAGATTACCTTGACAGGGAGGGACAACTCGTCCGTTGCGCCAAATAAGATCGCCAAAGTTATACCGAAGGATGAAGGTCGGACTCGGTGACGAGAGGTGCCCAGTCCGATTTGTCTCTTTTAGGAAGCGATGTGCGCGGTCGCGTGAGCGGCAGGAGTGCGCTTCAGGGTACTTCGCAAGACCATTCATTAAATGAGGTCATAAAAACCTCATTACTTAGGCCACACAATCAAGAGCTTACAGAAAATCTGAGCTTAAATATTGCTCCTCGGTGATCGAATATGTCAACAAGAATTACATGCCGCTTTCAGGCCTCGATTACAGAGCTCGTCCGGACTTCAATTAGTTCCATAATGGGAAAAAGTGACGCTTCCCGTCTAATTTGTTGACTTTATGGCGCGTCCCGCGTAAAAGGGCTTTCTCATCGCAAGGAAGTACATCTTTTGAAGATTTGGCAATTACCTCCCCGCTATTCCGAAGCTGAAGTCCAGGCGAAAACGTCTGAGGTCATTAGCGCTCTCCGGGAACTCGGTAATATCCCCAATGGTCCACTTTCGCAGATTACGCTCAGTCAGGCCCAGCGCTTCAGAGATGGCTCTCAAGACGCTAGGCCGATTCTTTTCTTTGCCGCTTCAGATTTGTGGCGACACTTTTGCACGACGGGTGATCGGGCTGCTCTGACCTTGGGTCGCACTTCAGTCGAAGTGGCTTATGCTCTTCCTGCGAATATCACGCACAAGAGAAGCTCCTTGTATCTCTGGATCAGTACGTTCCTGCCGGAATTGATACCCATTTGTGAGTTGAAGGCACTCCTGTCAGAGACACATGAGGTGTGTTCAGCGGAGAAGTGCCTATTCGATGAAACGAGAATTCTAGGGCTGATAGTGCAGGCGCATGCCGGGATTTGTCGCGAACTCGAAAAGGAACGAGATACTTCAACGATTTCATCGTTGTTAAGTAAGAATGCCCGGTTGCTCCACGAATTCCATAAGACCTACCGTACCCACACAAGTGACTTCCCAGAAGAAAGGACTTCTGAGGAGAGGGAGGCGTGGGGGTACCTGATTGGGCTGCTACCGTCCGAAGATCTAAGCCCCGCGATGGCAACGCCCTCGACGGTCTTGCAAAGCGCTTCTCTGGCCAGTCTATTGCAGGCTGGTTCGCATGTCGGTGTTTATGACTTTGTTGCGTCGTCATATAAAAAGATTTCAACTGATCTCCAGGGTCGCATTGATGTTCGCATCGCACCTGAACACGCCTTGCATCCTGAAGGCGCGGTATTCACACCACACGGACAAAAGACAAACCAAAAGCATCCGACGTTCATAAAAGCTATCGAGAAGCTTCAGACTCAGGATTTTAACGGTGCTGAACTCCTATTTAGGAGGCTTGCCGGAGAAGTTGAAGGAACCGCCAGAGAAATCTGTCGCAATTATCAAGCTTTCGCGGTGGCAAAGGTAGGTGAACTCGCTGATGCCAGACTGTTGCTTCGAGGGCTTACGCACACTCGATTTCGCTACCCATCGGCCTATTGGAACTATGCCTGCTATAGCCCTAGCGATCAG
>CBDDRH010000099.1:0-11694 GCA_965233025.1 uncultured bacterium | reverse complement strand
CCGGAGGAACGGGGTGCCCGTCGAGACTTTGCCAGGAAGGAAAGCGGAAACTGACTGAGTCTGCGAAGGAATTTCCGAAGGCTTCCGCCTGGCAAAGTCAGAAAGGCCCGTCCCGAGAGGCGATGGACCGGAAGGGCATACCACCCCGCCTCCGTCGCAGCCTCTTTCTTCAGGATGGGGCAAACAAAAGGGGGCGGGATGGATTTCCCAGGCTTTAACGTACACCTTTTGGGTGGTCATCACGTGCCGATGCCTCTTCTTGAGTTTCGCCTTGCCCGCGCGCAAGGATCAGGTGGGGTTTGTAGGGTCGTTATTTGACGTGTCACTTAGAACGCCTCGCTGCCTTGAAACAGTTTGATGCCGAATGCGGGTTTGTGAGAGTTCGAATTCTACTCCCGGCAGATCTGAAGCATGCTAAGCCGCGCCGCGTATCGCTAGACGGCGCAAGGGCGTGGTTGTCTTGACTCGGAGCGTATGACGATACTATGATCGATCATGAATTGGTATGGAGGTTCATGATGGCCACAACGACGATTTCACCGAAGTTCCAAATTGTGATTCCCAAGGAAGTTCGAGACAAGCTCCGTCTGAGCCCTCGGCAACGCTTGCAGGTTGTGGAGAAGGGCGGGGTCATCACCCTGGTGCCGGAGGTGCCCCTCAAATCACTTAAGGGAGTGCTCAAGGGCATGTCCAAGACGGATATCCGGGAAAAGAAGGACCGAGTGTGAAGGTCGTACTGGATTCCAGCGGGTGGATCGAATTCTTTACGGGCGGACCGCTCGCAGACCGCTACGCCGCCTATCTTGCCTCTCGGTATCGGCTCATCACGCCAACCGTCGTACTGTACGAAGTGTATAAGAAGATCAAGCGGGAGCGGGGCGAGGAAATGGCCTTACTGTTCGCAGGCCGGCTCAATGCGACCCAGGTGGTCCCATCGACAGAATCAATCGCCTATCTTGCTGCTGATTTGAGTCTGAGACACGGCTTGGCAATGGCCGATGCTATCGTGTATGCAACCGCCCAGGATCAGGAAGCTGAGGTCGTCACAGGTGATGCAGACCTGAAGAATCTGCCGGGAGTGATCTACGTCAAGTAGGTGTTCAGGACAGTTCTCCCATTTAGCAGGCTGCGGAACATTAGATTGAGAGTCAGGCTGAGTATTGGCTTGTTGTGGGGATGAACCTCGGCTGCGCGTTGCACGAGCACAGGAGCATGAGCGTCGCCTCGCCTCCGAGAGTCTGAGCTTTGCTCAACCTCGACCTCAGCCTACTCTACTCGGCTGGTTCTGCGCCGCCTGCCCACAGCTTGACGGTCCGATCCCACGACGCACTGGCCAGTCTCATTCCATCCGGTGACAGGGTAATGCCGCGAACGGCTGCGGTGTGGGCATTGATGGTTTTGAAACAGCGACCGTTCGACAGGTCCCAAAACCGAATCGTCGCGTCATCGGCGGCGCTGATGAGGACTTTACTGTCCGACGTGACAGCGAGGGCGCGCACCCAGCCGGTATGGCCTTTCAGCGTTCGTTGTTCTGCCACGTGGGGCATGTCGAACAGTTTAATTGTCTGATCACGGCTTCCGGTGATGAGCAGTTTTGCATCGGGGGTAAAGGTCATTGCGCCGATCCAATAGTCCATCGGTTTCTGAAATCCACCGTCGTCTTCGACGAAGTAGCCCCTGGTTTCACTGGTGATATCCTCGTACTGTTTCCAGTGGCCGTTGTGGAGGACTTTTTCCTCTCCGCTTGGTAAGACCTCCCACAACTTGATCTTGCCGATATCCATTCCGCTGGCGAGATGAATCCCATCCGGCGAAAAGGCGACGCAGACAGACCAGTTGTGATCGTATTGGTCTTTGCCGAGGAGGGTCATGAGCTCGGTGCCGGTGGTGACTTCCCAGATCTTGATGTCTTTATTGTGGCTGCCGCGCGCCAGCATGAGGCCGTCGGGCGAGAGAGAGAGGCTGACCACGTTGTGGTCATAGCGTGTGAAGAGGAGCTTCTTCGATTCGCCGGTATTCGGGTTCCATAGCCGGATGGTACGGTCCTCGCTGGCAGTGGCCAGCGTCTGGCCGTCCGGTGTGAAGAGGACGGATCGGATGTCCGCTGTGTGTCCCCTGAGTGAGCGCAGGAGGCGCCCGGTTTCAATGTCCCATATGCGGACGAGCCGGTCGACTCCTCCACTGGCGAGGGTCAACCCGTCCGGTGCAAAGGCCACCGACCAGACTCCATGCGAATGGCCGCGAAACGTGGTCAGCTCCCGTGCCCCTGTCTTCCAGTATTCGAGGAAGTCGACTGGCGCGGCGTCCGTTCCCGATGATGATGTGAGCGGCGGGGGAGTGGGAGCAAGTTGGGAAGCAGTCTGATCGGCCATAGTAAATGATCCTTACGATAGGAACACGGGAACGCGACCTGCGACGGCAGGCTTGATTGCCAACCAGCGGCCCGCTCAGTATAATTGGTTTCGCTCGGGGTGATCGTAAGAGAAGCTCCGGCATCAAGTCAAGTTGACTTCTGGTGCGCCTTTTCATCTGGCTCTGTCGCATGGCCGGACCGGATTGGATGATCGAGGATTCGTATGGAACTTCGTTTTCAGCCCGCATTGCTGCAAGAGGTCATCGACTCGTTCGTCGAAAAGACAGAACGGGAAGGCGACCCCACCTATTATAAAGAGTTCCATGAACTCGCCGACCCGATCTATGAGAAGTTTACGCTCGATGATCGTGAGAGTGAGTTCAAGAAGCTCTACCAGTACATGTTCGGGACCTGGGGGTTTTCCGATATCATTCGCGATGCCTTCAACGAATATCCGTTGCTCAAAGAACGAGTCGGAATTGTGCTCATCAAGGGGGTCCTCAAGGAAGATCAGGAAGGTGTCGATATTCTCAGGAAGTGGGGATCCGTCGAACACGAGCTGGCTCGGTCGTTCGAAGAAAAAGGGTTGAAAGGCATCGGGATCAAGCTCATCCCGCGTCGATTTTACGACCCTGCGCTTACGCGCTATTGCCGCCATGAGTTATTGCATATCTCAGACATGCTGGACCCGGTCTTTGGGTACGATCCAGACACCAAGGTCGGACAAAATCCTGGCGAGGAAACCCTCATTCTTCAGCGCTATCGAGTCTTATGGAGTCTCACCGTGGATAGCCGGCTGACCGCAGCTGGGAAAGAGCCGATGCTGAGGAAGGAAGACCGGTTCAAAGAGTTTCGTTCCTGGTATCGCAAGATTCCCGCGCCACAATTGAAATCGGTGTTCGAGGGATTGTGGCAAACGAGTTTCTTCACCCACTCGGAATTGATCGAAATGGCGTCGGACACCTTGCGCGTGATGGACCGTGCCGTGGATGTCGAGGGGGGCGAGGTTCCGGAAACAGAAAATAAAGTCATGCTGATGCCGGGATTTCCCTGTCCGCTGTGCCGCTTCCCGACCTATTCGTGGGTCGAGGATATGGGCAACAAGATCGAGGGCTATGTGCTCGATTTCATCCGCGAGAACCATCCCGGCTGGGATATCGAATTCGGAGCCTGCGATCGCTGCGTCGAAGTCTATAAGCTGCGCGCCGACGGTGTCATGTAACGGTATTACTATGGCTACCGATTCGCCATACGGACGCCGCGACTTCCTCAAAGACTCTGTCGTGTCTGTTGCAAAAGCGGCTAAAGAATTTAACAAGCACCAAGAGATTGCGCCGGAACGACCGATTCCAGCGCCGGTGCGGACCGATTGGCTGCGTCCTCCTGGCGCTGCCGACGAGGCGCTCTTTTTGGAGCGGTGCACACAGTGCGGCGACTGCGCCAAAGTCTGTCCGTACGGATCGATCACGTTCCATCCGCAGAACGGGACACCGGTAATTTTTGCGGATCAAACGCCGTGCTACCTCTGTGAGGATGTGCCCTGTATTGCGGCCTGTGCGACCGAGGCGTTGCTGCCTGTCGAAGGACGCGGGCAGATACGAATGGGTCTCGCATCAGTGTCACACCGAGTCTGCACGGCTGGGCAGGGATGCCATGCCTGCGCATCAAAATGTCCCACGGATGCCCTCTCGATGGATTTTGACCGGCAGCAGATTGTTGTGATGGCTGAGCGTTGCGTCGGCTGTGGGCTGTGCGAACACGTGTGCCGAACAGTGAATGATCGCGTCGCTATTCGAGTCACACCGTTTCGATCGTTGGCGCAGTCGCTTCCGTCACCCACAAGGAGAGATCTGAATACAAAAGAGAAAACTGGAGAGAAGTGGGGCGGCTCACGAGGGGAAAAGTTTGAGAAAGCACCGCCTTAGATTATTCATCGTGGATGGGAAGATCATGCTTGACAACCTCTGGATCAATACCTACCATACGAGAGCTTTGTGCCAAAGGTTTGACCTCGTATGCCTGGAAAATTCGCCAGGGCAACAGGGTCAACCGAGGGACCGATTTTCATGACGAGTAAACAGCCGGTGCAAACAAATTCTCAGGCCGTGGCCGGAGTCATTCCAGCTTCGCCGGCTATTAAAGATTCGCCCGCAGTCGAACGCGCCCTCAATCGCAGTAAGCTCTATCTCCTTGTGTCGTGGAGCCAGCTCTATCCGGAAGACGACGAGTTTCTCGATTACGTGCAATGCGGAGAGTTCGTTGAGGATGGGCGAGCGGCGATCGATGCCTTGGACCAGGCGCTCGACGGCATTGGTGGTGAGCGGGCCAAGCTCAAGCTGGTGTTGCTGCGCAAGCAGTTCGATCAGATCGAGAAAGTTGTCGCGTCGGAATGTGTCAACTGGCAACTCAGCGACCTGCAGGCCGAGCATCGCCGGGTGTTCAGTAATGTTATCACTCTAGATTGTCCTCCCTATGAAACGCTCTTCGGAAACGACCACGTGTTTGCTCAATCGCAAGTCATGGGCGACATCGCTGGATTCTATCGTGCGTTCGGGGTGGAGTTATCCAAAGATATCCATGAACGACTGGATCATTTGAGCGTCGAATTCGAGTTCATGCATTTTCTAGCCTATAAAGAATCCTATTCCCGTTGTCATGATGGAGCAGACAAGACCCAGATCGTACTGGACGCGCAGAAAAAGTTTGTCAAGAATCATATCGGCCGGTGGGTCCCGTTGTTTTGCAGAATGTTGGTCAAGAAAGCCGGATCAGGTTTTTATAAACACATAGCGGACATGATGGCAGAATGGATGGACTTTGAAGCCGCATTTCTCGGTGTTGTTCCCCAGCCCTACTCAGAGACCGATTATCGCCCAGCCACATTCAATTCACCGGAAGGCCAGACGTATGAGTGCGGCGCGCAGGATCAGGGAAACGAGCTGAGTCTCTTGCTGAACGAAGTCGGCGCAGAGTCGTTTTTAGACAAGAAGGATCAGAGTAAAGACAAAGAAGAGGAGGGGCCGATCGGAACCGCCTAACGATTGTCCGTGGTCAAAAGGTCTCTATGTATTGTGTGTCGGTAGCAATCTCGGGCGACCGCACTTTATTGTATCTCGAGAGGAGGAGTATCTTATGAAAGAAGAGAAGCCAGCGAGCAACCGTATAAGAATCGGCATTCTTATCGCGTCGTTGATCGCGGGTGTGCTGTTGGCCCTCTTCTCTATACTTGCTACTCCGCATTGATTGATCATTGGTATGAGCTGAATTTACTTTTTTAATAGAGAGGAGGGGTATTCTATGAGAGTAGTGCAGACACACAGCAAGCGTGTGGTGCACGGCATTCTTCTCTCTGCGTTGATCGTTGGTGTCATGCTGACGATCGGGCAGGTTCCGTTGGCCGTCAGTCAGCCGGTGACGATTCCAGCGAAGATGATCAAGGGAGCGATTCCGATGGATGGCGCAAACCCAGTCTGGGAGAGCGTTCCAGGAGTGATCGTTCCATTGAGCGGGCAGCTGATTACCACGCCAATGCATCCGAATATTTCGGTGAAGTCGGTATTCGTGAAAGCCATGACCAACGGGAAAGAGATCGGCTTGCGCATCGAGTGGAGCGATCAGACCAAGAATGATACGACCATCGGCCCCCAAGACTTCCGGGATCAGGCGGCGGTCATGTTCCCGGTCAATACGGCTGGAGCGCCACCCTTCCAGTGCATGGGCCAGTCAGGCGGCACCACCAACATTTGGCGATGGAATGCAGAGTGGCAGAAGGACCTCGGTAAGGATAGCGCAGGCATCTGGGACGTGGATGACCAATACCCAGGTATTTTCTGGGACTACTATTTCGAAGAGCCGGCGGGCGGTGTGACCTATCCGGATCGTATCGGTCGGAGTCTTGGGCCTTTCAATCCTGGTATCTGGTCGGGCAACATCATGTCCGACCCAACGTTACGCGTCAGCTCGGTTGAGGATTTGAATGCCAACGGCTTCAGCACCCTCACGACGCAAGCGCATCAGGATGTCATTGGAAACGGTGTGTGGGAGCCTTCTGGTTCCATCAAGGGTGGTGGATACACTGGACCAACCTGGCGCGTGGTGGTGAAGCGCACGTTGGAAACCAGTGACGCCAACGATACCCAGTTCAAAGCGGGAATGTCTGTGCCCATCGCCTTTGCGGTGTGGGATGGTAACAACATTGAACGTAATGGCATGAAGTCGCTCTCCACCTGGTTTACCTTGAAGCTGTAGTTGCGGATACCGGTCTCCGGAGAGACTATCTCGTACCGCTAGGGTAGGAGTGATAGCAGAACAGGAAAACCCCAGTCCGGTATCAGGCCGGGCTGGGGTTTTCGTTTGAGTGCGTGCGTAAGCGCCATTCGCTGTGACCGCGGGTGAGGCACGCAGCGCCGACGCGATCCGGATTGGCGCGCTGAACTACTTCTGCGAGCGGAGTCCTTCCACCACTTTCTTCTCGATGTCGACCCGGTGAGCGAAGGTCTCAATCGGCGTCACCTTCCACTGCATGATGCTCCAGGCGGAAAGCGCATGAACGAGTTCAGTCATCTCATCTTTCGACTTGGCTTCAACCACGAAGGCCCCAGCGAGAGTATCGACGACCATGCCTCCAGCACGAACCTTGCCATCCTTTCCCAGCCTCTCGAGGGTTGGGATGACAAGTTTGTCGAGCTGCTCAATCATCTGCTCGCGGCTTGCCGGAACTCCGGCTTGGGTCACCTCGAACTCGACCAGATAGAGCATACTGCGCTCAAGGCCATGAAGCACAACGTCCCGCCGCGCACCACCTTCGCCAAATGCCGGTAAAAAAGGCAGTGCGACGGCTACTGCTGTAACCAGAACCCTTGTCAGCACGAGGGGCACTGACTTTCCAAATACTGTCATAGGCATCACTCCTTTCCAAAAGTGACGGCAAACCCTAACCTTTTATCTATTCTAGATGCCAACGTCAGACCACCTCGGGGTACTCAAAACCTGAAAAGTAGACTGCCTGTCACTTGAAATACGAGTCGGTTCCTCAGGCTATTTGTGGCCCAATTTTCGGTTTTAGGCTAACCAGTCTTGACATTCGTTTCTCCGAACGCCCAAATTCAAGTAGTCACAGACCCTCAGCACAGTGCTGAGAAGGAGAGGATGCCGCGCGATGGACCGATGGGGCGCACAGTGGGGGGATCAGCTCCGTATTCAGCACAAGGTATGGGTGGTGCTCCTGCTGCTCTGTGTGCCGCTCAGTGTGGGTATCGCCATTCACCTGTATATTGTCCAACAGTTGCTTGCGCTCCAACAGCAACGGCAAGAGCTCATGCTGGCTGATGCGCAGGTACATGTGCTTGGGCGACTCGCCATCGACATTGAAGACGGTTTTCGCGGCTATGTCTTGACCCAGCAGCCGGCCTTTCTTGCTCCATTGGCAGATGCAGAGGCGAAGCTCGACCACGCGTTGTCTGATGCCACACAGTCACTCGCGAAGCTACCGGGTTCTTCCAACAATCTTGCGCCGATCGAACAGCAACTGAAAGATCTCTTGCGTTCGAAGCATGAATTGATTGCAGATTTTCAGAAAGGACCGGCGGACAAGGCATTAGCGTACGTGCGGTCCGGTGAAGGGCTTCGACTATCCGATCTCCTCCGCGCAGACCTCCGGACCGTCGAAGATCGCCTGGAGCAGCAGAGGAACTCGTTGAACGAACAAGCGGATGCATTGTCGCAACGGACATTTGTCGGACTGTGGATCACGCTGGCCGCTGTGGTTGCGCTGGGATTTATTGTCTCACGCGTACTGGCCCGCTCTCTCACGGATCCGATCACGCGGCTGCAATCCGCCACGGCAAGGATCGGAGCGCAAGTCGATGTCGCAGGGATCACCGAGCTGTTGGCCGCCGGCCGAGGAGCGAAGGATGAGCTTGGTCAGTTGGCAGAAGCCTATCTCGCCATGGCTCGCCGCATCGAGACAAATATCCAAGAGATCGAAGCGCTCGACACCATCGGCCAAGAGATCGACTCCATCGGTTCGGACGACCTGGAGGGGGTGCTTCGGCGTATTACGGACCGGGCTGTGGAATTGGTGCAAACGGATATTTGTCTGGTGCTCCTTCGTGATGAACGAGTGGGTTGTTGGATTGTTGAAGCGGCATCCGGTGAATGGAACGATCGTTTGAAGAAACAGGTCATGCCGTGGGCGGAACTTCCGGTCTGTGTTCAAGCGTTCGATGGCCGCGCGGTGGCGATCGGGGAACGGTTTGGTTCGGATGAGTGGCCGCAGATGCTTCGACGCAACGTGACCGGGAACAGTATGTTGGCGATTCCCTTATCGGCGCAGGGAATTCCGTTCGGGGTTCTATCGTTTCTCAACGAGCGACCCCGGGCCGCGCATGAGTGGAATCAGCGACTGGCCGAAGGATTAGCCCAGGAGGCTGCGCTGGCCATTTCACATGCACGGTTGTACGAAGCAGCACAACAGAAGCAGCGAGGGCTGGTGACACGCCTTCGACAACTCGAGCATCTGGCGGAAACGTTGGCCCATGATCTCAAGGGCCCGGGAGCTCGAATGGAAGAACTCGCACGCTTGCTGGTCCAGCAGGACAGCGGGCAATTCGATGGCCGGACGAAGCGGTGGTTGTCTCTGATCGAAGAGAATAGTAGGGATCTTGTGCAGCGGGTGGAAGGGATTTTGACGGTGGCTCACGTGGGCGCAGATCAGGAGGCCATCACGGCTGTCGATCCAACGGCGATTATCGGTGAAGTGTTGAGTGCTCGAGCCGATGAGATCGGGCGGCTTAGTGCCGTTGTACAGGTTGAACTGGGGTTACCGCTCGTCGCTTGTCACGGCGCCTATCTTCGGCAGATCTTCGACAACCTTATCTCGAACGCACTGAAATTTACTCAAGCGGGAGAGCCACCCTTGGTAAAGATCAGCGGGCGCGTAGAAGGTCCCATGGTGGCGTTCTCTGTGGAGGACCACGGGATCGGGATTCCTTCGACCCAACGCAGTCGCGTGTTTCAACCGTTTGTTCGGTTGTTGATGACTGAGGCGCCCGGCGACGGGATCGGCCTGACCATCATCCAGCGCATCGTGGAATTGTATGGCGGCAAGGTATGGATTGACGGAGTCGAAGGGTCTGGCTGTACAGTACAATTCACGGTCCCGAGTTTTCAGAAACAAGAGGGAGCCTCGAATGCCAGGATGCCGGCCTCGAAGGTTTCCGATGTGGTTGATGTCGTCCGGCGAGGGTCTCGGTGAGGAAGGGGGAGATCATGACACGTGGCGGGGTGTCCGACATGCGATCGAGCAGAACAAAATCCAAAGCGCCGTTCACGATTCTGATTGTCGAGGACAACGCAACGGACGTTGAATTGATGCTGCACGCCCTTGAATCGGCGGATCTGAAACCGCGTGGGGGAGATTTCGACATGGAGGTTCGTGCCACGGCAGAAGGAGCCCTGCAATTGCTCGGGGAACGGGCCGTCGATCTTGTGCTGACCGACATGGTGTTGCCGGGAATGGATGGGTTGGATCTCGTCAGCCGCATTCAAAAGATTGATCCAAACTTGCCGGTGCTCGTGGTGACGCGGATGAATGCCGTTCCTCTGGCTGTGGATGCGATGCGGCGAGGCGCTTTCGACTACGTGCTGAAGCCGGTCAATGCAGAGGACCTGGGGGTACGGCTCCATCGGGCCATTCGAATCTCTGAAATTCTGCGCCGGCATTCGGTGTACGAACAGCAGGACCGGCAAGAGTTTGCCGCCAATAGTTTCGTGGGGAGGGGCGCCGCCTTCGAGCAAATCATGCGGAGTATTCATGAGGCGGCCCAGGTCCGCTCGACGGTTTTAATTACCGGTGAAACCGGAACGGGAAAGGGGATGATTGCACGGGCGATCCACCAGCAAAGTCCTGAGAGCGATCGGCCGTTTCAAGTGATCGATTGTACGACCGTTCCCGATGGGATGATGGAGTCGGAACTGTTCGGGCATGTGCGGGGCGCCTTCACCGGCGCGATCGCCGATAAACCCGGGCTTATTGAGTTGGCGAACGGCGGCAGCGTGTTCCTCGATGAAATCGGGGATCTCCCGCTTCTCCTCCAAGCAAAACTCCTTCGCGTCCTGGAGGAAAGCGAGGTGCGTCCCGTGGGCGGAACCAGAGTGCGCCGGATAGATATGCGCGTGATCGCTGCGACCAATCGGAATCTCGAAGCGCGGGTGCGCGAGGGCACATTCCGTAAAGATTTGTACTATCGGCTCGCGGTCGTTTCGATTCGAGTGCCCCCCCTCCGCGAGCGTCGAGAGGACATTCCCGTTATCGCACGCCATTTACTCAGCCGCGTGGCTCAATCCATGGGCAAGGCGCAGTGCCATTTTGATGAGGAGGCGGTGGGCGCTCTTGTGTCCTATTCCTGGCCTGGGAATGGCCGGGAACTCCGCAATGTCGTGGAGCGGGTGGTCATGCTCGCGACCGACGACATCATTCGGGCACGAGATGTCCGAAGCATGCTTCCACAGGGTGAGGCCGAGAGTCTTGCTTCAGTCGATCCCAGTCTGGCCATCCTTCCCTACATGGAAGCAAAGGAGCGGGCGCTCGAGGAGTTCACGAAGTCCTATTTGCGTGTCAAACTCGCGCAACACGGCGGTGTCATTACGAAGGCTGCTGAGGATAGCGGCATCCCACGGCAGCATTTCTCGCTGCTCATGAAACGATTTCTGGGAGGCGAGGATGGCGAGAACTCGTAGCTACTCGTCCTCCGTTCGTAACAACTCAACCATTCACTGGCTTCGTGCGCTCTTCATGCCTGCGATCACGTTTCCTCTTCGTAGCAGAACGACATCATGCAGTGGGTCTGTGGTCATTCTGCCTGGGTCGCCCAGCTATTTCTGCCGGAGAATATTCAGATATGCGAACGTAACAAATTAATATATTGGATGAAATATGCTGTTTATCTTTTGACGCATATCGTCATATTCGATTAACGAAATAATTTATTACCTCTCTTCCCCGACACCTCTTCGCAATTCCAGTTTTATCCGTTCTATTTCAATGCGTTAACCAGCGCAACTTTGTTGCCGTCTCGTTCTTCATAGTCTGGCAATTCTTTTGCTTTGTCTGTTGCCAAAATCAGTGTGATGACCAACATATTCATGAAATTGCGTCAGATTTTTCGGAACGACGGTAGATAGTCAAGACTTTTTCTGTGTCGCGTGGGCTTGAGCCAAGCCCTCAACCGTGGGGAGGTGGGATCCATGTTTTTGTCACGGCGGCAGTTTTTAAAAGTCACAGCCGGGACCGTCGCGGCGGTGGCGGTAGCGGACAACGTCCTGGCGTTGACGGCGCTCCA
>CBDDRH010000098.1:0-15748 GCA_965233025.1 uncultured bacterium | reverse complement strand
AATGAAAGCGCTTGCCGCCGAGCCGACAATGTCCCCTCCTTGCCGAGCGTAATCATTCGATCTGTGAACCCTCGAACTTCTTTTGCCTTGGCCTCAGTCGTCTCAATGCGTTCATGCTCTAGCAGTGAGGTCACAAGGCTTCTGAACAGCGCCCACCTATGTTTAGTCTGTCGTCCGAGCTGTCTGCCTTTTTTTCTATGACGCACGGGTTCCCTCTTGTTTCGTTACTCGCTCTTCGGGCTACCGCTGATCTGCTGGACTGCATCCAGTTTCACGCCGAGCCCCAGACCCATTTCCGTCAAGATTTCCTTAATTTCGTTGAGCGATTTTTTACCGAAATTCTTCGTCCTCAGCATCTCGCCTTCGGTCTTCTGAACCAAGTCGGCGATGGTCTTGATGTTCGCATTCTTCAGACAGTTTGCCGCACGGACCGACAACTCCAGCTCGTTCACGCTACGGAACAGATGCTTGTTGACCTCACGTTGCGCCTCATCGCTCCCAAGATCAGCACGCCCTTCGACCCGCTCATCGGGATTGATGAAAATATCGATGTGATCACGCAAAATGCTGGCCGCCGTGGACAAGGCATCTCGAGGCGAGATGGTCCCATCCGTCCAAATTTCCAAGGTCAATTTATCATAGTCAGTCATGCGACCAACGCGAGCATTCTCCACATGAAAGTTCACGCGCTTGATGGGTGAAAACACCGAATCGATTGCGATCACACCAATCGGCAAGCCTTCTTCCTTATTTCGCTCGGCAGGCACATAACCTCGCCCATGCTTCACCGTCATTTCCATATCAAATGACGCATCCTTGTCCAATGTCGCAATATGGAGATTCGGGGTCAAGATCGTCACGTCTCCGTCATGAATAATGTCAGACCCCTTCGCTTCACCAGGTCCTTTTTTCTTCAGGCGAAGCGTCTTGGGCTTATCGGTATGTAAAGCAAGGCGCAGCCCCTTCACGTTCAAAATAATGGAGGTTACATCTTCTGTGATACCAGGGATCGTGGAGAACTCGTGCAGGACCCCTTCGATCTTCACGGTGGTCACTGCCGCGCCCGTCAGCGACGATAACAACACACGCCGTAACGCATTGCCAACTGTGGTTCCAAACCCACGTTCATATGCCTCTGTCGTAAATCTGCCGAACGTTTGGTTATGCGTATCTTTGTCGACTTCCACCCGCATCGGGATCTGAAAGTCTTTCATTGCTTTAATCATGACTCCCCCTTCATCTCATCAAGTAGCCAGCCCCTGAAGGCGCCTGTTCGCCTCAGAGACCGACTCCCCTTTTCCCAGTTCGGCATCTACCTAGAGTACAATTCCACCACCATCTGCTCGTTGACTGGCAGCGAAATCTGATCTTTCGACGGCAACGTCCGGACCATACCTTTAAATGCCGTCTTGTCCAGCTCCAACCACTCTGGAATACCTCGCCCATCAACCGACTCTAAGGCAGTCTGGATTGAGATCAACGTACGGCTTCGCTCTCGAACGCTAATGATGTCGCCCGCCTTAACCTGCGCACCGGGCACATTGATCTTCCGACCATTCATGGTCAGATGCCCATGGCTCACCAGCTGTCTGGCTTCTTTTCTTGAGGCGCCGAACCCGAGTCGGTACGCCACATTATCCAGCCGGCACTCCAGCAACCGTAAGAGCACCTCGCCGGTAATACCAGTCTGACGTTCCGCACGCTCAAACACGCCGCGGAACTGGCACTCCATGAGACCGTAAATTCTGCGCAGCTTCTGCTTCTCCCTGAGCTGAGTGCTGTATTCGGAGTTCCTCGGGCGCTTTTGCCCATGCTGACCAGGAGGATAGCTCCGTCGCTCGATGGCGCATTTCTCTGTCATACAGCGCGAGCCTTTCAGAAACAACTTCTCACCCTCTCGCCGACACAACCGACAGACGGGGCCGCGATACTTTGCCACTGCTCTACCTCCGGTTACCGGACATCACCACACTGGTGTGCCCAACAAATCTCACGAATTCGACTCTCCCGACATACGCCACTAGACGCGCCGCCGCTTTGGTGGGCGGCATCCGTTGTGCGGAATCGGGGTCACATCACGAATCATATGGATCCGCAATCCAGCAGCCTGAAGAGATCGGATCGCCGATTCACGGCCGGACCCAGGCCCATTCACATAGACATCTACTGTGCGCATTCCGCTCTCCATCGCCTTTCGCGCCGCGGCTTCGCCGGCTCTCTGAGCAGCAAAGGGCGTGCTTTTGCGAGAGCCCTTGAACCCCTGATTCCCCGAGCTTGCCCACACAATCGTGTTACCGCTCATGTCGGTGATAGTGACGATCGTGTTATTGAAGGAGGCCTGGACATGGGCCACTCCGCTCTGCACGATCCGGCGCTCTTTCTTTTTCCCTTTTTTTATGCTCATACAGACTCCCTACTCACGTGAACGCCACGCATTATGCCGAACGCACAGGCGGTTTTGGTTTGCTTCCGACACCGGAGCGACGACCTTTTCTCGTCCGCGCATTCGTTTTGGTGCGTTGACCGCGGACCGGTAACCCTTTCCGATGGCGCAGGCCACGGTACGTGCCGCTATCGATCAACCGCTTGATGTTCATCGAGAAGGTCTTTCTCAGATCGCCTTCGACCTGAAAGCCCTCCTGAATAATTTCGCGAATCTTGACGATATGCTCTTCGCTCAAGTCCTTGACACGAATTGCTCCGTCGATCCCGGCCTTGCTCAGAATAACGAGTGCGGATGCCCGCCCAATCCCATAGACATAGGTCAGGCCGATATCCACCCGCTTCTCTCTCGGCAAATCAACCCCGGAAATACGAGCCATAGTTCCTCTCCTTACTTCCCTTCAATCTTCAGTCTGAGGATGACTTCTTCAGACTCTAATGCGCGCGTCCAACAAGGACCTTCTAAGGCCGCGCGTTGCGCGAGCAGGAGTCTGATGAAGTCATTCTCAGACATCCCTACCCTTGACGCTGCTTGTGGCGCGGATTCTCGCAGAGGATTCGCACCACACCCTTGCGCCGAACCACCTTACACTTCGCACAGATCGGCTTGACGGATGATCGCACTTTCATATCTATTTCGCGCTCCTACTTAAACCGATAAGTGATCCGTCCGCGTGTTAAATCGTACGGCGACAGTTCCACGGTTACCTTATCGCCGGGAAGAATACGAATAAAATGCATGCGCATCTTCCCGGAAATGTGGGCAAGAATCTTATGGCCATTGTCCAGCGAAACCCGAAACATCGCATTCGGTAGCGTTTCGTTCACCGTGCCTTGAATTTCGATGACATCTTCTTTCGGCACGTACCCCTATCCTTTCTCTCAAAACCCCGCCTAGCCATTTCCTCAGTACCTCAGAGCTGACTCAAAACTTTCGGCGGTCCACTCGACTCAACCACAATCGTATGCTCAAAATGCGCCGAGAGACTCCCATCTACCGTCACTGCTGTCCATCGATCCTCAAGAACCTTGACGGCTCCGCCACCCACATTGACCATCGGTTCGATCGCAAGAACCATCCCGGCCTGCAACCGAGGTCCCTGCCCAGGCTTCCCATAATTTGGCACCTGCGGCTCTTCATGCAACTGCCGGCCAATCCCATGGCCAACGAACTCCGTTACGACAGAATACCCTGCAGATTCAACGTGCTGCTGAATCGCGTACGAAATATCTGATAGCCGGTGACCCACCACTGCTTGCTTGATTCCGAGGTACATCGCTTCTTCAGTTACTTGAACCAAGCGGGCATTCTGTTCGGTCATCTGTCCTACCGCAACCGTAATCGCCGAATCGCCATAAAAGCCCCCGACGATCGCCCCTAGGTCGAGCCCGATAATATCTCCCTCCTTTAGCACTCGCTTGGAGGGAATCCCGTGAACGACCTGTTCATTCACCGAGGCACAGAGTGTCTTTGGATAACTCCGATACCCCTTAAACGCCGGCTTCGCACCACGAGACCGAATCTCTTCTTCGGCTAAGCGGTCCAGTTCATCTGTCGTAACGCCTGGCCGAACGGCTTTCTTCAATATCTGTAGTGTCTCTGCCACCACTCTTGACGCCTGAGCCATCACCGCAATCTCATCCGGCGTCTTGAGAATGATCATGTCGCTCGGTACGGCGCCAGCTCCTGCGAGAGATGTTGAAAGACGACATCCACTGCACCCGATGCATCCATGGGGTGCAACAATTTCCGCTCATCATAATAGCGGACAAGCGGGGCCGTCTGCTCGTTATAGACTTTCAAACGCATCTCAATCGCATCGCGGCGATCATCGCTCCGCTGCACAAGCGGTTCCCCGCATCGGTCACATATCCCATCCACCTTAGGTGGCGCGAAGTCAACATGGAACGTCGTTTGGCACTTCGGGCAACTCCGGCGCCCGCTCAATCGTCTGACAACGTCTTCACGAGGAACCTGGAAGTTCACAACCAGGTCCAGCGCGATCCCTTGGGAGGACATCACCGTTCCCAATGCCTCCGCCTGCGGAACAGTCCTGGGAAATCCATCCAGAACGAATCCATTCACGCAACTGGGGTCGGCTAATTTTTCCTGCATCAGCCTAATCACCACGGCATCAGGAACCAAGTTTCCCTGATCCATGTAGCTCTTCGCTTCGAGGCCCAGCGTAGTCTGGTTGCGAACCGCTTCACGGAGAAGATCACCGGTCGAAATCTTCGCCACTTGCCACTGTGCCGCAATACGGTCAGCCTGCGTGCCCTTACCTACTCCTGGTGCGCCGAGAAACACCACCCGCATGTATATCCCGTCACCCACTCCTGCCACGAAGGGGGGCCATGCCTTTACCAAGAAACCCTTCGTAATTCCGCATTAACATGTGGGACTCAATCTGCTGGGCCGTATCGAGACCGACTCCGATCACAATCAGCAGCGAGGTGCCGCCAAAATAGAACGGCACGTTCAGCTTATAGATCAACAATTCAGGAATCACGCATACGATCGCGAGATAAATCGATCCGGCAAACGTAATTCGTGTGAGTACCTTATAGATGTAGTCTGAAGTCCGTGTTCCTGGGCGAATCCCGGGAATGAATCCACCGTACTTCTTCATGTTGTCTGCCATATCCACCGGGTTCAAGACCACGGCAGTATAAAAGAAGCAGAAAAACAAAATAAGGCCGACGTACATCAGTGTGTACAACACCGATCCAGGCGCGAGCTGAGCACCGAAGGCCTTCACCCAAGGCGTCTCGAAAAACCCGGCAATCGTCGCAGGAAACGCGATAATCGACGATGCGAAAATAGGTGGAATCACCCCCGCGGTATTGATCTTCAATGGAATATGTGTGCTCTGCCCGCCAAACACACGTCGCCCAATGACCCGCTTCGCATACTGAACCGGCACTTTCCGTCGTCCACTTTCCAAGTAGACAATGGCTGCCACCACCACAACCATCACCACCACAAGGACGGCCAGCAAGATAATACTGAGCTGCCCGACCTTGTATAATTCAAAGGTCTGGGCCACAGCAGATGGCAAGCGCGCGACGATCCCCGCGAAAATAATCAAGGAGATGCCGTTCCCGACGCCTCGCTCGGTAATCTGTTCACCGAGCCACATCAGGAAGCCTGTACCGGCCGTCAAGGTGATGACCGTCATAAGACGGAAACCCCACCCGCCGCTCATGACGAACGCGCCGTTATTCATCTGCTCGAGACCTACGGCGATCCCGAAGCCTTGAATCAGCGCAATGCCGATCGTTCCAAACCGCGTATACTGAATAATCTTTTTTCGGCCGCGCTCGCCCTCTTTGGCCAACTTCGTGAGGTGTGGGACCACCACTGTCAACAGTTGAAGAATGATCGAGGCGCTGATGTAGGGCATAATACCCAGCGCTAAGATCGTCAACCTCGAGAGCGACCCACCTGAAAAAATATCCAAAAACCCGAGCAGCGCGCCGCCTTCTTTTTGCAGAAACTCTGAGAGGGCCTCGCCATTGATCCCGGGCGTGGGAATATGCGCCCCGATCCGATATACCACCAACATCCCTATAGTGAAGAGGATACGGGTACGCAGTTCGGGGATTTTAACAATATTCTGAAAACTGGTCAGGAGTCTCTCAAACACCGGGGATGACCTCGACTCTCCCTCCAGCTGCTTGAATCTTCGCCTCGGCTGACTTACTGAACTTGTGCGCTTGCACCACGAGAGCCTTCGTGAGGTCTCCGTTGCCAAGAATCTTGATTGGCAACGACTTGCGCTTAACCAAGCCGACATCAACCAGCATCTGAGGCGTGATGGTGCCGGTCACAATCATGTCATCCAAGCTTTTCAGGTTGACGATCGAATACTCCTTGCGAAATACGTTTGTAAAGCCGTGCTTCGGCACTCGACGGATCAGGGACATCTGGCCGCCCTCAAACCCACCAGCCTGTCGGCTCCGACCGCCTGATCTGGCTAATAGGCCCTTATGGCCCTTTCCTGATGTTTTCCCATGGCCAGAACCTGGACCGCGGCCGATGCGCTTACGCCGTTTCCTGGATCCTTTTGCAGGACCGAGATCATGTAAGTTCATTGTGGTTGCACTTCCAATAGATATCCAACTTTGCCGATCATCCCTCTGACCTGCGGAGTATTGGGACGAATCACCCGCTGTCTGATCTTCCGTAAACCGAGACCACTCAAAACCAGCCGATGTTTTTGCGGTGTGCCAATAGGGCTTCGTCGCAAGGTGATCACAAACCCCTTTGGAGCAGCCGTAGCAGTCTTCGCTGTAGGCATTAGGCACTCACCCTATTCTGTGCGTCGCCCACCATATTACGGCGCAATTTGAGAACGTCTTCAGCATTGCGGAGCTGACAGAGACCGTTGAGCGTGGCACGAACCGTATTAAATGGATTTCCACGTCCTAGCGTCTTCGCAATGACGTTATGGACGCCGGCGACCTCGACCACCGCTCGGACAGCTCCCCCGGCAATGATTCCAGCCCCCTTCTTTGCGGGCTTGAGGAGGACGTGCTCGGCTCCGAACAGTCCGTGCACCTCGTGCGCGATGGTCCCGGATGTGAGAGCGACATGCACCAGGTTTTTCTTGGCCTGTTCAACCGCCTTTGAGATCGCAACGGGCACTTCGGCGGCCTTCCCTTTCCCGATGCCGACCCAGCCCTGTCCATCTCCCACGACAACCAGCGCGCAGAAGTTGAACCGCTTACCACCCTTCACGACTTTCGCCACTCGGTTGATAAAAACAACCTTGTCCTTCAGACTTAGTTCATCTGGATTAACTCGCACCTAACATCTCTCCTCTTTGTTCTCCTCACTCCTGCACCGTGGCGGAAGTGAGGCACGACCTAGAACTGCAGACCACCTTCACGCGATGCTTCAGCCAACGCCTTGACGCGTCCGTGATACATTCGGCCACCTCGATCGAACACGACGGCCTTCACTTTAGCAGCCTTAGCCCGTTCGGCTAACAACTTTCCAACAGCCTTTGCGCCAGCAATACTACCGGTGGATTTCACCGACGTGCGCAGAGACTTATCCAGGGAGGATGCGGCAGCCAACGTGGCCCCTTTGAGATCGTCAACGATCTGGGCATAGATATGAGAGCGGCTGCGAAACACGTTGAGACGCGGACGCTCGGCCGTTCCAAAGACTCGCTTTCGCACCCGCTGTTTCCGTCTGGTTAGCTGACTCGTTTTATCTGCAGTATTCATGGACCACCCTACTTCCCTGTCTTTCCGGCTTTCTTACGCAACACTTCCCCGACATAGCGAACGCCTTTTTGCTTATAGACGTCGGGGGGCTTGATGGCTCGCAAGTTCGCCGCAACCTGACCCACCAATCGCTTATCAGCCCCCTTCACATTGATCAGCGTTTGCTTGTCCACCTTCACGTCGATTCCAGCTGGAATCGGATAAGTGACCGGGTTGATATAGCCCAAACTAAAGCTCATCGTTCGACCCTGCACAGCGACCTTATATCCAACCCCGGTGATTTCTAAGTTCCGTTCGTAGCCCTTCGTCACGCCATGAACAATGTTACTCAGCTCAGCGCGAGTCAGCCCGTGCATAGCTCGGATTTGACGGTCCTCATTTGACCGGCTCACCACGAGTTGTCCGTCTGCAATCGAGATCCCCAGGCCTATGGATAACGACCAGTCGATCTTCCCGAGTGGACCCTTTACGGACACGATGGGCCCGGCGACTTTTACATCCACTCCTGCTGGAATCTGGATTGGTTTTTTTCCTATCCGCGACATCGATGCCTCGTTCTTCTGCCAGCCACAGCAATGACAACCAGGTTTTCTCCACCCATTACCATACCGAGCACAGTACTTCTCCTCCCAATCCAGCACGGCGAGAATCCTGGTCCGTCATTAACCCCTTCGAGGTGGACAGAATCGCCACCCCAATGCCATTCTTGACTCGCGGGATATCCTTGATCCCTACATACACACGGCGGCCTGGCTTGCTCACCCGCTGCATACCGGTAACCATGGGTTGCCCTTCTGCCACATACCGTAACTGCACTTTCAGTACAGGGTGTCCATCCGCGACGTCCGCCTGAACGCCTTGAATATACCCTTCGTTCTGGAGAATTCGAAGGACCTCGCGCTTAAGACGGGATGCCGGAACACTCACGATATCGTGCCGGCGCCGAAATCCGTTTTGCAATCGTACTAATAGGTCACTAATGGGATCTGTAACCATACCAACCCTTTCACCAACGTTCGTCGTGTGACCGAATGCGGATCATCGGCCCGGTGACGCAGAAAGTGGATACCCTACCAACTCGACTTCCGAACCCCCGGGATCTCACCCTTCAGGCTCAGCAACCGAAAGCAAATTCTGCACATACGAAACCGACGCAAAAATCCACGCACACGTCCGCAGATCTCACACCGGTGATAGTCTCTAACCGGAAACTTCGCCTTGACGGCTGATTTATTTCTGAGCGCTAATCTCGACACCTGAAACTCCTTCGCTTGACATTACGTCCGAAATGGCATTCCCAAATGCTTCAACAGGGCCCGGCCTTCATCGTTGGTCCTAGCCGTCGTGACAATCGTGATATCCATTCCATGGATGGATGCAACCTCGTCGTACTTAATCTCGGGGAAAATGAGCTGTTCTTTGAGCCCAAGCGTATAATTGCCTCGGCCATCGAACGACTTTGGCGAGACGCCCCGGAAGTCTCGAATCCGTGGCAACGACAACGTCACGAGACGATCAAAGAATTCCCACATTCTGCGACTACGCAATGTGACTTTCGTACCGATCGGCATTCCTTGGCGCAACTTGAAGGAGGCGATGGCCTTCTTCGCCTTTGTGATCAAAGGCTTCTGCCCCGTAATCGCACCTAGTTCCCCTGCGGCGCTTTCCAGAAGCTTGACGTTTTGAATGGCTTCACCCATCCCCACGTTCAACACAATGCGCTCAAGTTTGGGAACCTGCATGATATTCTTGTAGCCGAATTCTTTCATAAGCGCGGGCACGACCTTCTGCACATATGTCTCGCGCAACCGCGGATTGAACTTAGATTCGTCGCTACCTTCGTCCAGCGCCTGCGGTGCCGACACCCCCTCTTTCTTCTTGGGGGGCCGTCGCTCCGATGTCTTACCGCCTTTTCCTGATTCAACCTTCGCCATCCGGCGTCCTCACTCCTACTCCACTGAGTCGTTCGATTTTTTACTGAACCGGACCCGCCGACCATCATCGAGCGTACGCACCCCAAGCCGGGTCGGTTTTTGTGTCACAGGACACAGATACATCACATTTGATACCGCAAACGGCGCTTCCCTCTCGAGAATGCCACCCTGTTTGACTTTCTGATTCGGCTTGGTGTGGCGCTTGATCATATTCAACTTTTCCACCACAATCTTCCCCACTCCGGGATCAACCGAAAGGACTTTCCCCGACTTGCCGCGATCGCGCCCTGCGATCACAACCACCACATCACCCTTACGAATTCGACTCTTCTTCAACGCCTGCTTATTCATCCCGTCGTCTCCACCCTCGCTACAGCACTTCCGGAGCTAAGGAAATAATCTTCATGAACTTCTTCCACCGCAGTTCGCGTGCGATCGGCCCGAAGATACGAGTCCCAACGGGATCACCGTCCTTGTTGATCAATACACAAGCATTTCGATCAAACTTGATATAGGAACCATCTTCCCGACGCACTTCCTTGGTCGTCCTCACGACCACGGCACGGCTCACATCGCCCTTCTTGACCGTTGCCGCAGGGATGGCTTCTTTCACAGCCACGACGACAATGTCTCCGAGAGAGGCATACCGACGCCTGGTTCCACCAAGCACATGAAAGCACATGGCCTGCTTGGCACCGGAGTTATCGGCCACGTCCATGTATGTATAGCTTTGAATCATAATCCCGGTGTTTCCTCTACCCTTCGCACGACCTCAACCTATTCACCCCGTCCCTTTTCCACGACCTCGATAACCCGCATGTGCTTATCTTTACTGATTGGCCTCGTCTCGACCATGCGCACACGGTCGCCGATTCTACAAGTATTGTCCTCGTCGTGGGCCTTGAATTTCGTCACCCGCCGTAGCACCTTCCGATAGAGCGGATGAATCACCGAACGCTCAATTTCAACGACCACAGTCTTATTCATCTTATTGCTGACCACACGCCCAACCCATTCACGCCGTTTATTTTTTGACTCTCCCATCCTCAAGCCCCTTTCGCCGCGGTAGAGGTTGGAGTGGCCTGCGCGAGCTCGCGCTGAAGCGTCTTTACCCTGGCAATGGAACGCTTCGTCTTTCGAATTTGCATCGGGTTTTCCAGCCGCCCAGTTCCCATCTGAAAACGAAGATTGAAGAGTTCTTGCGTGAGTTGCTGCGTCTTCTCCGCCAACTCCGGCTCCGAGAGTTGCCGTAATTCCTTCAAGTCCATGAATGCGCTCCCTTACCTTTGCGTCCGGTTCAACCGATGCTAAAACTCGCCGCGAATGACATACTTGGTGGCAATAGGTAACTTGTGCGAAGCCAAACGAAATGCCTCTTTGGCCACATCCGGCGTCACGCCATCCATCTCATACAGAATACGGCCGGGCTTGACGACGGCGACCCAGTACTCCGGGTTGCCCTTCCCTTTACCCATTCGAGTTTCAGCCGGCTTCTTGGTAATCGGCTTATCGGGGAAAATTCTCGTCCAAACCTGGCCGCCGCGCTTCACGCACCGAGTGATCGCAATACGCGCCGCTTCAATCTGCCGGCTGGTGATCCAACCTGGCTCAAGCGCCTTGAGTCCAAACTCACCGAGTGTGATCTGACTGCCACGATAGGCCTTGCCAGTCATACGCCCCTTCATCATTTTTCTAAACTTGACTTTCTTTGGTGCTAACACAACATCCTCTTCAGTTACCCAAGTCTGCGGTCAAATACTGACTCTTTATTAAGGGGCTGTAACGGAAGCACTTCCCCCTTATAAATCCAAGCTTTGATTCCGATCTGCCCCATTGTCGTGTGGGCTTCGGCAAACCCGTAGTCGATATCAGCCCGAAGCGTATGGAGTGGCACACGGCCCTCGCGGTACCACTCTGACCGCGCAATCTCCGCCCCACCAAGACGGCCTCCGACCATAATCTTGATACCTTGGGCTCCAAGACGAAGTGCGGACTGCACACTCCGCTTCATGGCCCGACGGAATGCCACCCGTTTCTCCAACTGGGTGGCGACGTTTTCACACACCAACTGGGCGTCCAGTTCCGGCTTCTTGATTTCTTTCACCGTAATGTACACCTGACCGGAGTAGCTCTTCTCCAATTCCGCCTTGAGCTTGTCGACCTCAGCCCCCTTACGACCGATGATGATACCGGGGCGCGCAGTGTGAATAATCACACGCGTCTGGTCTCCAGATCGTTCGATTTCCACCTTAGCCACACCAGCATGAAAGAGACGCTGTTTGACCATCTTGCGAATCCTGATATCTTGATGGAGCAGCTTTGCATAGTCCTTGCTGGCATACCACCGAGATGACCAAGTGACGTTGTACCCTAGCCGGTATCCAATCGGATGTGTCTTGTGCCCCATAACGACTTATGCCTCACTCAGACAGAAAATGAATTCGTTCCGTTAGCCGCCTTTTTTACTCTTTTCCTTCACGCTTTCAGCCGACACGACAACAGTAATGTGACTCATACGCTTGTGAATCGAATTCGCACGCCCCTGGGATCGAGATCGAAAGCGTTTCAACGTCGGCCCACAATCCACGAACGCCTTCGACACCACCATCGATTCACTGTCGCCCATCTCCTTTTGCTCTGCGTTGGCCACAGCGGATCGCAAAATCTTTTCGACAACCTTTGACGCCTGGCGCGGCAAATTTCTGAGCATTGCCAAAGCCATGGGGACTTGCTGCCCACGGATCAAGTCGACCACTGGGCGGGCTTTCCTCGGAGAGACACGTACAAACCGTAAAACTGCTTGCGCTTCAGCCATAACCGTCCCATCCATTCGAGTGTGCCGAGACCCTAACCTATCTCCTACTTAAGGGCGACTGACTTCTCTGTCCTGGCGTGCCCATGCCCCTTGAAGAACCTGGTCGGAGCAAACTCCCCCAGCTTGTGTCCGACCATGTTTTCCGTCACGAACACAGGAATGAACTTCTTGCCGTTGTGGACTGCGAACGTATGTCCGATCATGTCTGGAATGACCGTGGACCGTCTCGACCAGGTCTTAATGATCTTTCGATCCTTATTCTGATTCATCCGCTCCACTTTCTGAAGCAGATGATCGTCAACGAATGCGCCCTTACTGACTGACCTCGGCATCGCGTACTCCTACTTGCGGCGAGAAATAATAAACTTGTCCGTCGCCTTGTTATTCCGGGTTTTGTACCCCTTGGTCGGAAGACCCCATGGGGAGACTGGATGGGGGTTACCCTGTCCAGACTTTCCTTCGCCGCCACCATGCGGGTGGTCGACAGGATTCATCACGACGCCGCGCACATTCGGGCGTCGGCCCAACCATCGCACCCGACCTGCCTTCCCAACATTAATATTCTCATGATCCGTATTTCCAACCTGCCCGACAGTTGCCATGCACGTCGAGAGAATTTTCCGCATTTCACCGGACCTGAGTCGCACCTGCACATATTCACCATCACGTCCCATCACCTGAGCAGAGCCTCCGGCGCTACGAATCAGCTGTCCGCCTTTCCCAGGCTTCAACTCTACATTATGAATGGTGGTTCCCAACGGCATACCAGACAGGGGCAACGCATTCCCAGTACGAACCTCTGAGCCAACACCGGACTGCACCACATCCCCGACTGCTAATCCAACCGGGGCCAGGATATAGCGCTTCTCGCCATCCTTATAATGCACCAGTGCAATTCGGGCTGACCGATTGGGATCATATTCAAGCGCCGCAATGGTCCCTGGGATTCCGGTCTTGTCACGCCGGAAATCGATTTTTCGATAGAGCCGTTTATGCCCGCCTCCACGAAAACGTACGGTGGTCCGCCCATCGTTGTTCCTGGCGCCGGTGCTACGACGGAATGACGTGAGCGATTTCTCAGGCCTCTTCTTCGACAGTTCTTTCGTCGTCACCGCAGTCATCCCGCGACGGCCCGGCGTCCTCGGCTTGTACACTCTGATTCCCATGCTACAATCGTCCTTCCAGCACACCGAGATCTGCCCGGTGCAATGTCCCACTTTACGCGCTCTCGTAGAGTTCCAACTTCTCACCTTGCTTGAGCTTGACGAAGGCCTTTTTCCAGTCCGATCGCTTCCCGGAGAAACGCCCCAAGCGTTTTACCTTCCCGCGAACATTCATCACATTTACCCGCTCGACCTTGACCTTCAACAAGGTTTCAACCGCTTGCTTAATCTGAAGACGATTCGCATCTGGATGGACGAGAAAACCCACCGTATTGCCGGTTTCTCGCATCGCCGTGATCTTTTCCGTCAGCAACGGCTGCAACAGAATGCTATGAAGATCAGCCTTCATGCCCAGACCTCCTTCACCCGCGGCAACTCACGCTCAAGAATCAGAATCACTTCAGCGCGAACAATGTCGTAGACATTCAACCCTTCAGGCCCCACCACACACACATTAGGAAGATTTCCTGCAGCTTGAGCCAACCCAGCATGCCCCGCACCTGCGACAATCAAGGCATAGGCTCCGGCGCCCAAATTGGTCAGTGCTTGAGCCAGCAGCTTCGTCTTGGGTCGGTCCAATGACAGATTCGACACAATCACCACTTGTCCGTCGGCTAACTTTGCCGACAACGCGCTTTGAAGCGCCGCACGATACTTCTTTTTTGGCATGCTGTAGGAGTAATCACGCGGCTTCGGCCCAAACACCGACCCGCCATGACGCCATACAGGAGAGCGGACCGACCCTGCCCGTGCCCGTCCGGTATGCTTTTGCTTCCATGGTTTTTTGCCAGACCCTGCCACCTCTCCGCGCCGCAATGTCGATGCCGTCCCCTGACGCTCACAGGCACGCTGCATCACGACCGCCTCATGAACTAAAGCCGAATGCAGCTTACAGCCGAACACTTCTTCAGGAAGATCGACAGACCCGACTTTCTGCCTCTTCAAATCAACAACATCAACCGTGGGCATGCCCTACCCCTTCTTCGACTTTCTCACCATGATCAGTCCATTTGCCGCGCCAGGGATAGCCCCTCGAACGAACAGCAGGTTTTCATCAGGCCTGGATTCAATAACTTTCAATCGCTGAGCCGTAATCCGCTTTGCCCCCATATGCCCTGGCAACGTCTTCCCTTTCCAGACACGAGAAGGATAGGAACTAGCGCCCATCGAACCAGGATGACGATGGAACATGGAGCCGTGAGATTCAGGACCGCCGGCATAGTGATGCCGCTTCACCACTCCCTGAAATCCCTTTCCCTTCGAAATACCGATGACATCAACCCAGTCGCCCTTTTTGAAGATATCGACTTTGATGGATTGCCCCACCGCCACCTCGCCAACCTTTTCAAACTCTCTGAGTACACGGGTGGCTGGAGCCTCCGTCTTCTTCAGATGACCCAACTCGGCCTTGGACAACTTACGTTCTTTCACTTCGCCGAAAGACAACTGGACAGATTCATACCCATCGCGCTCTTTTGTTTTAATCGTGACCACACGGCAAGGACCTGCCTCGATGACGGTCACAGGCGTAAACCTTGTCTCATCAAATATCTGGGTCATCCCCAGCTTTTTACCCAACAACCCGTTTGTCATGCGCACCATTCCTTATCAGTCTCTAACCTTAGAGCTTAATCTCGACATCCACACCGGCAGCTAAGTTCAATTTCATCAGGGAATCCATGGTTTCAGGAGTCGCGTCCATGATGTCCATCAAACGCTTGTGCGTCCTGATTTCGAACTGCTCGCGAGCCTTCTTATCTGCATGCGTCGCACTCTGCACCGTAAACTTTTCAATGCGCGTAGGAAGCGGTATCGGCCCCACGATCTTCGCACCGCTCCGGCGAACCGTCTCCACAATTTCCGCCACTGACTGGTCTAACACGCGGTAATCAAACCCGCGCAATCGAATCCTGATTCTTTGTTCAACCTTAACCATTCATTCCTCTATTCATCGGGCCAATCAGATTTACGCCAGAATTTCCGTGACGACGCCGGAGCCGACGGTCTTGCCGCCCTCGCGCACCGCAAACCGCAACCCTTGATCCATTGCAATTGGGCTAATCAGCTCCCCCGTCACGCTCACATTGTCCCCCGGCATCACCATCTCCACCCCCGGATTCAACGTCATCACCCCCGTCACATCCGTCGTCCGGAAATAG
>CBDDRH010000097.1:0-6804 GCA_965233025.1 uncultured bacterium | reverse complement strand
TCGCTACCTACAAAGTCGCCAGATTCCCGCCTTCAAGCTTGGGAAAGAATGGCGCTTCGTACGTTCGGATCTAGAGCAGTGGATTCGCGAGCGAACCAGAACCACGCTGGCGTCGTAAAGGACACGATACATTAATGTTCGCCGGTGAATACTTATGCAAAGTGGATGAGAAGGGACGATTTATCGTCCCCTCGCCGATCCGTGAGCAGGTCGAGTCGGAGGGACAGGCCGTCGTCTTTCTCAAAGGTCCAGAGGAGTCGACGCTCATCTACTCCATGAAAGAGTGGGAGAAAGTCCTCGAGCGGACGAAAGCCACCCTTGATGAAGACCAGAGTCGGCTGTTCATGCACTTCGTCGTGTCGGAAGCCGGCACATCGGAGATCGACAAAGCCGGACGCATTTTGATTCCGAGCCGGCTCAGAAAGATTATTCCGTTGGATGAGGATCAGGAAATCATTCTGGTCGGCCTGTACCATCGCATGGAGATTTGGAATCCGAGCACATGGCGTCGGTATATCGGCCAATCTGAAGAGCGCTACGAGCAGAATATGTCCAAGATCCTCAATCTCTTATAAGCTGACGCGCATGCCTACGTTTCGGCGCTCGCCCCGGCGTCTCTCCTCTCCCCAGGCCGTTCGCATGACCTCCTACCGGAACCCTGACAAGAAAGTCCCGATCCCACGGATCGCTCCGAGAATGGCTCCGAGTTCCCGCATGCCTGCATCCTCCCCATCGCCGTACCCACCAACCGAGAGTCATGCGGTAGCCTTGACCCTCCCTGTGCCTCCTAGCGTGAACCATCAATATGCCACCGTGAATGGCCGGCGATTGATCTCTTCCGCTGGCCGTGCTTATAAAGCCCAGGTGGGACAACTCGTGTGGCTGAAGTTGGCGCAGTCCGATCATCGGACTGCCCTACTTGCGCGACTCCAGTCGGAATGGCTTGCCCTATCCATCCGGTTCTATTTTACTTCGGCCCTGCGACGAGACGTCGATGGCGGGCTCAAGATCGCGCAGGATGCCCTCTGTGAAGGACTCGGCATCAACGACAACCGCATCGTCGAAACCCATCTCTACAAACACATCGATAAAAACAACCCTCGCATCGAAGTGCAATTGACGCCTGCGTCCAGTTCCTAGCGGATGCTCACGCCCCAAGTAAGACATGAGTCACCGGATATCCACGCTAACCCGGACTATTCGTACCGAAGCGCTTCGATAGGATTGAGGCGAGCGGCCTTGTTGGCAGGGTACAATCCGAAGAACAGGCCGACCACGAGTGAGAAGAAGAACGCGAGCATAATGATGTTGCCGGAGATGATCGTCGGCCAGCCGGCAATCAGCGTCGTCAGCTTCGCCCCGGCAATCCCCAGTGCGATACCCACCACGCCTCCCACCAAACTCAGCGTCATGGCCTCGATCAGGAACTGCATGACGATATGCCGACGCTTCGCTCCCACCGCCATGCGGACCCCGATCTCCCTCGTCCGCTCGGTCACGGACACGAGCAAGATATTCATGATTCCAATCCCGCCGACCAGCAGCGACACGGAAGCAATGGCAAACAACATCATCGTCAAGGTCTCACTGGTGCCTTCTTGGATCTTCCCGATATCGACCTGCGTTCGAATCGTGAAATCGTCGTCCTGCTCCGCCTGAAGACGATGCCGTCCCCGCAAGACCTCTCGAATCTGCTCAGCAGCCATCGGCAACTCCTCGACCTGATCGGTCGAGCCGAACAAGACCCCGACGGACCCGATAAATGACGTCCCGAACACTTTCCGTTCCGCCGTGCTGAAAGGGATGAAAATCACATCGTCCTGGTCGGACCCTTGCGCAGACTGGCCTTTAGGCGCAAGGACTCCAATAACACGGAACGGCACATTCTTGATACGAATGACTGCTCCCACCGGCTCCTCGCCCGGCTCAAATAGATTCCCCACGATCGTTTGACCGATGAGCGCGACTCGGGCAGCGCTCTCTAAATCCGTCTGAGTGAATGGACCTCCACTCGTAAAGGACCAATCTCGAATAGTGAGATAACTCGGCGAGATACCGTTAATCGGTCCGTTCCAGTTTCGGTTCCCATAGACGATCTGCATGACATCGCGCCTGGCCCATCCGGTGTCAACCAGCAACGGGATGCGCTTCTTGAGGTCTAAAGCGTCCGATACGGTGAGCGTCACGGCACTCCCCTGACTTCCTCGTACGCCGCTCGCAGAAGTCACCCCGGGAAAGATGATGATGATATTTGTGCCCATCGTCGCGATCTGCGCCTGCACGGCCCGTTTAGCCCCTTCGCCGATGCTCACCATCGCAATGACCGCCGCCACGCCGATAACAATCCCCAGCATCGTGAGACCGGCACGCAGCCGATTTCGCGCCAAGATCCGCAGCGCGGTAAGAATTGTGAGCCAGACAAACGCTGACATTTATACCTCAACCGGGCTGGACATTGGCCGCGCCTTGGTCTTACGGTCGCTCAAGATTTGCCCATCCTTGATGACGATCTCGCGCTCAGCATAGGCCGCGACATCCACCTCGTGTGTCACCAAAATAATCGTAATCCCTTCGTCGCGGTTGAGCGTTTCCAGGATCCTCATAATTTCCTGGCTCGACTGGGTGTCGAGGTTGCCGGTGGGCTCATCGGCAAGGAGCAACGAGGGCGACGTGACCAGCGCTCGCGCAATCGCCACGCGCTGCTGTTGCCCTCCGGACAACTGGGTTGGATGATGGTGCTCTCTGCCTTGTAGCCCCACCCGTCCCAACGCCGCTACGGCCTGCGCCCGTTGTTCTTTGAGCGAGAGTCCTCGGTAAAACAACGGGAGCTGCGCATTTTCGAGCGCGCTGGTTCTGGGAATGAGATTGAAACTCTGAAAGACGAATCCGATCTGTTGATTGCGGATCCCGGCCAACTGATCGGGTTTCAGGTTGCCCGCCTCTATCCCGTTCAACCGATAATGCCCCTTCGTCGGTTGGTCGAGGCAGCCGAGGATATTCATCAGGGTGGACTTGCCGGAACCGGAAGATCCCATGATGGCGACGAACTCACCCTGTTCAATCGTGAGGCTCAAGCCGCGCAATGCGTGAACCTCCACGTCGCCGACCCGATAGATTTTCCACACGTCTTCGCATTCGATCAACGAACTCATCGGCGATTCTCGCGAGAGGTGAGACGTGAGGCGTGAAGCGCAAGACACGCGGGAACGGCGCGAGGTGAACGGAATGAATCTCTAACCTGCCTCGCCTGTCGTACTCGAATCGCGTGCGACGAGATACGCTTCACAGTGGCTATATTCCACGGTTACATACGGCTACGAGAGGGGCCCCGCTGTCCGCCGCTCCCAAATCCTGGAGGCAGGTCGGTTCCACTTCTGTCTCCTTTAGATCGCTCGATCCCCACGACCACCAGCGTGCCTTCAGACAACTCATTCGACACCACCTCCGTTGCTAACCCGTCAGAAATGCCCGTTTGGACCTGCATAGACTCCAGTTCTCCCGACGCTCCCTGCTTCCAGATGGTTCGACTGAGCGCCGTGGCTCCCCGACCTGCCCCTGCAGTTTGCTCTCCCCTCCTCTCGTCACTTGACGTACCGTTTGAGGTAGAGCGATCAGCCTGGCCCGCGCCCGGAGGGGCAAATCGCAACGCGGCATTCGGCACTTTGAGCACCGCGTCTCGTTGTGCGACAACGATAGAAACATTGGCGGTCATGCCTGGCTTCAGGCGGAGATCCTGATTGTCGACGTTCACCACGACGTTATAGGTCACTACATTTTGCACGTTGATTGGGGCAAGACGGACCTGACGGATCGTGCCCGAGAATTGAAACCCTGGGTACGCATCGACCGTGAAAGTCGCCTCTTTCCCTTCGGTGATCCCCCCGATATCCGACTCGCTCACGTTGGTGTCAATCTGCATCTTCGTCAGATCGAGCGCGATCAAGAAGAGGTTGGGCGTCGCAAAACTGGCTGCGATCGTTTGACCGACCTCCACATTTCTGTCGACCACAATTCCGTTCACCGGCGAGCGAATGACGGTGTATTTCAAATCCAGCTCTGCGGCATTCAGCGCCGCCTCGGCCTGTTTCACTTGCGCACCCGCCACATTTACCTGCGCCTCAGCCGCCTGAAAATTCGTCGCTGCGACGTCGACGTCGTTCTGAGAGACAAACTCCTGTGCCACCAGCGATTTCACCCGATCCAGTTCACGCTTGCGCTGAGCCAGATCGGTTCTAGTTCTTGCGACATTCGCCTTCGACATTTCAAGATTGCTGGCAGCCTGATCCCGGCGGGCTTTGAATGGTTCGGGGTCAATCATGGCCACGATATCGCCGGCTTTGACGACCGAATTAAAATCGGCATGCAGGCTCTTAATCATGCCCGACACCTGCGTACCAACCTGAACCGAGACGACTGGGTTGATCGTTCCCATCGCGGTTACGAGCGAAATGACGGGGCCGCGCTCGACTGCAACGCTCCGATAGCGAACCGGGGCTTTACGCTCCCCATTGAAGAAGACGTAGCCTCCAATGGCCAACCCTACCGCCAGAACGCTTAGTATCAGGATGGCACGACGCATCAACTCATTCTCCAATTCCCGCGCTTACTTGGAGTGCATTGTATCAACAAGACTGCGGGGATTCACCTGGCTGAAACAGCCTCTCTACGGTTCTAGCAAACTGCGAAAAAACCTTTTTTTGCACAGCAGAACTTCAATAGCAGCATCTCTGGGACAAGAAGAACCTACCCCTACAGGATGCTCAAAAAGGCCGTTCAGCGAGGCCGCAGCGAGCGAAGAGGCGAGGCGTACGCTTCGGTACGTTGAGCCTCTGAGCGATGCGAGAACGCCGCTGGCGGACTTTTTCAGCATCCTGCGAGAAAAACGAACAGGCCGTCCGCCACTGGGCGGACGGCCTGCCAAACTCCCGGGACCATGGCCCCGATTAGGGACTGACGCTGATACGTTCCTTGATCAAATCAAACGTGTCCTTGGGCACCACGTTCTTGGCAACCAATTCGCCTTTCACCCGATACGGACGATTCGCCACAATACGATCCGCCACCTCTTTGGAGAGGCCGAGCACGAGCACCATATCATCGACAGATGCCTTATTGACATTCATGGAAGAAGGCATGGGCTGAGGGTCCTTCATCGCCGGAGGAGCAGGCGTCCCTGAGGGAACGGGACTCACTGTCGCTGCGGAAGGCGCCGGAGCCCCCGTCACAGCGCGTGATTGATCTTTCAACTCTTTTTGATAGCGCGCGACCAGAGATTTGAGTGTTTCGTTATGCCGCTTCACACCCTCGTATTCCTGGCGCAGAGCCCGATTCTGGAAAGAGAGCTGCCTTACATGCATTTCGAGTTCCTTGGTCCGACCTTCGACACTGCCGCGTTCCTTGTCACGGCCATGTTGAATACGCTCAAGCTCGTCGTGGGCGACCTGGGCTTCGTTCCCAAATTTCATGTTGAGATCCTTGAGCGTCTTGACTTGCTGCTCCAAAGCGTTCTTTTGAGCGCGGGCCTGAGCTAGCTCAGACCTATACGATTCGGCGTCGGTCATCGCCTCTTCATACTTCGATTGACTGACACAGCCGACCATTGCGACTGCGCCGATCAGCACAACCGCCGCCATCCACCCTGATTTCATGCGAACCTCCCATTCCACTGAGCGTGGTTTCTGCAACAGATGTCGACCGCCTCTCTTCATCCAACAGGTCTGTCGGGATAATAGAGCACTACGACACCTATACGTATAATGTTGGGTGTATGCCATGCCTTTCATTTTGTCAATAGATTTACGGGTCCTCCACTCTCGCAGATCATCATGAAGGGCTGCAGAGATTCATCTACCTGCTTGACGGACTGCCGTCACTTTGTGAATATGCCCGAGACTCACCATCTGGACGCAACCTATCTCAGAAAGTCCTTGCATGAACGAATGGGGTCCTGGTCTCGCCACGATCTTGGGTATCGTGGAGGGCCTGACAGAGTTTCTACCCGTCTCGTCGACCGGTCACTTAATTCTCGTCGGCCATGCCCTGGGATTCGATGGAGAGCTCGCGGCCAGCGCTGAGATTTCAATCCAACTTGGCGCGATCCTGGCCGTCATCGCCTATGAACGACACAAACTCGTGTCCATGATCGGACAAGCCGTCCGGGAGCGACAAGGCGTCTTCGCTATGATCCGAACACGTGGGACGACTCCATGGTCGAAAATCTTGTCAGCCTCTTGGGCCACTCACCCGAATCTCTGGTTTCTCATTGGACTCGGGCTCGCCTTCTTGCCAGCCGCGGCGATCGGATTCTTTACCCATAACTGGATCAAAAGCCATCTCTTTACGCCTCAAACTGTGGCTATCTCCTCAATCGTCGGGGGCCTGATTATTCTCGCCGTCGAAGCACGCCGTGACCGAGCGCGGGTCCATCAACTCGAACAGGTGAGCCTGACATCCGCATTCTGGATCGGCGTGGCTCAGTGCGCATCATTACTACCCGGCATGTCGCGATCCGGCTCCACGATCATCGGAGGGCTCTTAGTAGGACTGGACCGGAAGGTCGCAACGGAGTACTCCTTTTTTCTCGCCCTCCCGACCCTCATCGTGGCGACGTGCTATCAAATGTGGAAATCACGGGGCGTCTTCCAGCAAGACGACTATTTGGCGCTCGGGATTGGGATGCTCGTATCGTTCGTCGTTGCCTGGATTGTGATTGCGGCCTTTCTCTCGTTTGTGAAGCGCCATACACTCCGACCATTTGCCTACTACCGCATACTCATGGGCATCGTCGTCTTCTATATCTTCGGC
>CBDDRH010000096.1:0-28035 GCA_965233025.1 uncultured bacterium | reverse complement strand
CAAACATCGATGGGCGTTGTTCCGAAGCCTCGTGACCTCGCTGCTTGAACATGAGCGTATTGAGACGACCGAGGCCAAAGCAAAAGAAATTCGAGGGTTCACAGATCGAATGATTACGCTCGGCAAGGAGGGGACATTGCCGGCTCGGCGGCAAGCGCTTTCATTTATCCGAAGCAAGGACGTCGTCTCAAAATTATTCAGCGATGTGGCGCCGCGATTTAAAGACCGTCCCGGTGGCTATACGAGAATGGTGAAGACGAGACGGCGTATCGGCGATGCCGCGAAGCTCGTCGCGATCGAACTCGTTACGCGGCCGGATACCACGTCAGCAAAAAAACAAACGCCGACTGCATCAGCTCCTGCGAGTCCCACTGCCGGCTAGATCTCCTGTCCGCGAGATCTAGCCGCGCGTGCGACGTCACGTTAACGTACGACAATTTCTCCATCTCGCATGCGAAGATCTGCCAGGGTGCCCGGCTTGGGAGACCTGGTTAGTTATTCCATCGCTACCGAGTGACTATGCTGGGGTGCTGGCATAAGTTTACTTGGTATTGAGTGCATGCTACGATCGTGCCAGTATTCTCCACGCTAGGTAAAAGGAAGCAGGGACACAGTGTGGCAACGCTGGGTACGAGGAGGTCTGTTAGCGCTCAGTGTGATGTTGGCCTGTTTCCTCGCATACTTGCTCGTGACCAATTCGACAGTGGTTCCCACCCCGACGGCAGCGGCACCAGGCTCCATGGACACAGCTGATGCGACGATCTCGCAGTTTGCGTTCACTCAAACGAAGGGTGATACGGTTCAATGGCAAGTGCAGGCGAAAGAGGCTCGGCTCTTTGAACGGGACAAGCGGGCGATATTACAAGCCGTCGCCGTCACACTGTTCGGCCAGCAGGGAAAGGAATTGACGGTGACCGGAGATGAAGGGACATTGAATACAGAGACGAAGAATTTCATGCTCGCGAACCGGTCAGAGCCACTCGTGATTTACACCGAGAGCGGGTATGTGATCTATACCAACCATCTGGCTTGGACTGATCAGACAAGAGAGTTGCGCACGCAAGATCCCGTCCGTATCGTTGGACACGGGTTAGAGGTGACGGGACGTGGGTTGCTGGGACATTTGGACACTGAGGAATTTGAAGTACTTGAGGACGTACATGTGGATTTGGCTCCTGCTTCTTAATATGTTCCCGCTTGGGATGGCTTCACTGAGCGAATCAGCTGAGGCGGCTATTCCAAAAAGTGGTGCTGATCAAGCGGTAAGCACGACCATTACGGCCAAGAAGATGACGGTGAAAAATCAGGATAGCCAAGCGGTCTTTGAGGGGGCGGTTGTACTGACTCGAGGGTCGTTGGTTGTCTATTCCGATCGCATGGTCGTGCTGTTTCGCGCGCAAGACCCATCCGTGATCGATAATCAAAAAGGGCCTGAGACCGTCAAGGGCGCCGCGCCTTCGAAAGGGCCTGAGGCCTCGCCAGCGGTGTCGAATCGTTCGGTCAACAAAATTGAGGCGACCGGACGAGTGAAAATCGAGAAGGATTCAGGGCGTGCGACTTGCGAGAAAGCCGTCTACTACCATGATGGAGATAAGATCGTCCTGACTGGTGACCCAGTGGCCTGGGATAAGGGAACAAGGGTCAGTGGTAAGCAAATCACGATGTTCCTGGCGGAGGATCGGAGTGTCGTGGAAGGAGGCTCGCATGTGAGGATCGAGCCGGAACGGGGAGCGACCAAGTGATTGAGGCGGTTCAGGGAAATGCGCCGCCGACGGGCTCCTTAGTGAACAGGACAGATGGTAAGTGCTTACGTGCGACGGGATTGGTAAAAAGTTTTCGCGCTCGCAAGGTCGTGAAAGGCGTCTCGATAGAGGTCCGAGCCGGCGAGGTCGTGGGCTTGTTGGGCCCCAATGGGGCTGGGAAGACCACCATTTTCGACATGATCGTCGGTCTGTGCCAGCCTGATGAGGGAGCGATTTCGCTCGGGGAAGAGGTCATCACAGATCTGCCAATGTACAGGCGCGCGCGGAAGGGGATTGGATATCTTCCGCAAGAATCATCTGTGTTTCGACGCTTGTCGGTTGAAAACAATATTCTGGCAATTCTTGAGATGCTGGATTACTCTCGGGCAGAGCGTCGCGACCGAGTCGATGCTCTTCTTAAGGAACTGGATCTCTCCCATATTCGAACGAGCATGGCGTATGCGTTGTCTGGTGGGGAGCGTCGGCGGCTGGAAATTACCAGAGCGCTCGCGACGAACCCGTCGTTCATGTTGCTCGACGAACCCTTTGCAGGGATCGACCCGATTGCCGTCGCCGACATTCAACACATTATTACCCGATTGAAAGAAAAAGAGATCGGTATTTTGATCACCGATCACAATGTTCAGGAGACGCTGTCCATCACAGAACGAGCCTATATCATCAACGAAGGGTTGATTCTTGAGGCAGGGTCTCCCGAATCCATCGTCAAGAGTGAAACGGCGCGCGCCGTCTACCTAGGGGAACGGTTCAAGCTATGACGCGTAAGGGTGTGTGCATATGAAGCTCCGACTTGACCTTCGGCTGAGTCAAAAGCTGATCATGACTCCCCAGTTGCAGCAGGCGATCAAACTGCTGCAGTTGTCGCGACTCGAACTCCAGCAGAGCCTCACTCAACATTTGATGGAAAATCCGCTCTTGGAGGATCTCCCCACTGAGGCAGAGGACAGCGAGGCCGGAAGCGTAGAGGAAAAGGCGGAAGATGCGGCGGCATCGGCGAACAGTGAGCCATCAAATGCGGAGGAGTCAACTCCTGAAGAACGAGATACGCCGGATGAGGCCTCAGCGGCTGGCTGGGAGGAGTACTTTGGGAGCGATCGTCGGATAGGCGGGTCCGAGTCTCGATCGTCCTCGCAGGACGAGTTTCCATCCTATGAACAAACCATGGCGAAAGCCACATCCTTGGAAGACCATCTCCTCTGGCAGCTCTCGTTTTCCGGCCTGTCAGCTCGTGACAAGGAGATTGGGCGGTTGATCATCGGTAACCTTGATGATGATGGATACTTGCGTATGTCTCTCGCAGAGATGATCGGGGGGACCGACTTCACCGAGAAGGAAGCGGAGTCCGTCCTCGCGGATATTCAAAGTTTTGATCCGACCGGCGTGGCGGCGCGAGATCTTGCGGAATGCCTGCTTTTACAAATCGGACATTTGGGGAAGAGTCCCATGGGTTCGTTAGGGGCTCGGCCAGGCGCTTTGAAGGGATCAATTGTTGAAGCTATTGTTCAACACCATCTCAAAGACTTGGAGAAAAAACAGTATGCGAAGATTGCGAAAGCCTTAGATGTCACGGTCGAAGAGGTCTTTCAGGCGACCAAGGTCATCGAAGTGCTTGAGCCGAAGCCAGGGCGACCGTTTACGAACACCCAGAACTACGTCATTGTCCCTGACGTATTTGTTGTCAAGAATGAAGGGGAATGGGTGGTACTCCTGAACGACGATGGGTTGCCCCGTATGCGGATTAGCCCATACTACAAGCAATTAATGGGAACAGGTGAGAGTGGGTCGGCGGAAACAAAGGCCTATCTGGATGAAAAACTGCGGGCCGCGCAATGGGTCATTCGCAGTATCGAGCAGCGAAATAAGACGATCGTCAAGGTGGTGTCGAGTATTGTGAAGTTTCAAGAGCCGTTTTTTGAAAAGGGCGTGCAACACCTCAAGCCATTGGTGCTCAAGCAGGTGGCTGAGGATATTGGGATGCACGAGTCGACAATCAGTCGTGTGACGGCGAACAAGTATATGTATTGTCCGCAGGGGATGCTGGAGCTGAAATTCTTCTTCAATGCCGGGCTGCAGCGAGCGGACCAACCCTCCGACATGATGTCGTCCGTGACGGTGAGAGAGATGATTCGGAAAATGGTGGCGGAGGAGGATGCAAGCCACCCGCTCAAAGATGAGGAGATCGCGGCGCGGCTGCTCACACAGCAGGTTGTGATCGCGCGCCGGACGGTGGCCAAGTATCGGGCGGAAGAACATATTCCCTCCGCTACTCAGCGAAAGCGGTTTTTTTAGCAGGATACTGAAGACTGCTGTCAGCGGCGTTCTCGCATTGCTTGGAAGCGCAAGGTACCGAAGAGATTCTAGAAAATCGGAAGTGCTGGAGGAGTTGTTCCGTTCGCCAAGATCCATTGCAAGGGCGAACGGCCCACGCGGAAGCTCGGTGTATACCTCCTCGCCTCTTCGCTCGCTGCGGTCTTTGTGAGCGTCCCATGCGCGATTCTTCCGTTACCATAGATGTGCGGACCATTGAGTTTCCACCGTGCCATAATAGTTGTTCCGCAGCCTGCTAGACCTTCCCTATCCCGCTGCGCTCGTCGTTGCCTTCTGTCTGGTGTCTCTCCTGGTGTTGTAGATGATCAGAAACGAGAAGCATAGTTGAATGGCAGAGGGGCCGACGGTATTCAGCTTGAAAGGATGAATGTCTATGAAAATTACAGGGCGACACCTCGTGATCACATCGGCGCTCAGACAACATATTGTAAGTCGGTTTGAGCGGCTCATGCGGTATGAAGTGAAGCTAAACCATCTGGAAGTGATTTTGAGTGTGAGCAAGCTTCAACATCGTGCGGAGGTTGTCTGCACGATGCAACGGCGACGGATTCAGGCGAAAGCCTCGACACTTGAAATGTACGCGACGATCGACCAGCTTGTGGACCGCTTGGGCACCCAGATGCGAAAACACAAGGAACGCCAGACTGATCATAAAGAACCGGCGAAGAAATCGGTTCGCAAAATTCTGCGCCAGGCTGTTCATAAGGAAAGGGAAGAGATTGAAGTCGTTCGTCCAGCCCTAGCAGTTTTGACATTGGAGGACGCGAAGCGTCGGCTAGACCCTCTGCCTGGTTCTCTGGTGGTTTTCACCGCACTGTCTTCGGGAAAACTACAAATTCTACAGCGTCTTGATCGTGATCGAGTGGTCCTGATTGATCCGTAGGGGGCCGGCATGGCTGCACTTAAGTTGGTCGTGATTAGCGGTCTCTCTGGCTCAGGGAAATCGCATGCGCTTAAGTGCTTTGAAGATGGCGGGTATTTCTGCATCGACAATTTGCCGCCGGCTCTGTTGCCGACCTTTGTCGAGTTGTGTCAGCAGCAGGGGGGAGAGATTAAGAATGTCGCGCTCGGCATTGATGTCAGGGAGCGCGTGTTCTTTTCTGACCTCGTGGGGATTCTTGAGCGCGTAAAGGTTCTTGGTCATGCCGTTGAGTTGATATTCTTCGAAGCGCGTGATGAGGTGCTGGTTCGTCGATTCTCGGAGTCTCGAAGGCCGCACCCGCTCCTGCCGCATCTCCCGGTGCTGGAGGGCGTACGGTTTGAAAAGGAACGTCTTGCCGATCTACGCCGCCACGCCGACCGTATTATTGATACCTCAGACTTGACCGTGCATGAGTTGCGAGAGTTGTTGGCTCGGCGGTTTAGGCAGGAGGGAGTGCCTTGCCGGTTGACCATCTCCCTGGCGACATTCGGCTACAAGTTCGGGGTGCCGTACGATCTTGACCTTCTGTTCGACGTTCGGTTCTTGCGGAACCCGTTTTTCGTTCCAGATCTCAAACCATTGACCGGGGAAGACCCACGGGTGCGGACCTACGTGCTGACCGATCCGGATGCCGTCGCGTTCATTGGGCAGCTGGAAGGCCTCTTCAAATTCCTCATTCCTCTTTTCGAACGAGAACGCCGCAGCTATGTGAATGTTGGGATTGGCTGCACCGGCGGACGTCATCGGTCTGTCGCGATTGCCGGTCGACTTCAAGAAAGTTTTTCAGCTCTTGGATATCAAGTGACCATCGCACATCGCGATCTCAATAGACCATAGCTCACAGAACTCTTAGGTACGTCCTCCCACCATCCACCACCCCCCTTTTCATTCGTGTGCACGGAAAGCGATTTCCTTGACAGGTGGAGCATACGGACTATACTTACCATGTGCATGAAGCTGATCTGCAGTGTAGGCGCAGTGTTGAGAGGTGTGTCGAACGTGACTCAGGCTGTAACGGCTTCTCGCGTCGGGGAATGCAGAGTGTAGGGCTGGACGCAGGTGAATAGCCAGAATGGTTTCGCTGGACCTTCTTTCTTATAGGATATTGAAGTTTGTGGGGGTATGGGCATGAGTGACAGTCTGCGCGAAATTCACATAAAGAGTTGTCTTGTGCGGATAGTCATGTACAGTCAGAGGCACGTATGTTGAGTTCATTCAAGAGTCTCGCCGAAACCGACCTGTTCTCGATGTTCACGCCGAAGCGGCAGCTCGTCGGGCTGGATATCGGGTCAAGCGGTATCAAGCTTGTCCAGTTGAAGGAGAGCCGAGGGCGGTACATCCTCCAGAAGTTCGGTTTTAAACCGCTCGAGCCGGAAGTCATCGTCGATGGTACGGTGATGGATGAGGGGCGGGTGGTGTCGGCGATTAAGGAGCTGTTCGAAGAAACGAAAATCAGAGTAAAGCAAGTTGCCGTGTCAATTTCTGGCCATGCGGTCATCATTAAAAAGATCAGTCTTCCGCCGATGCCCGATGAGGAGTTGGAGGGACAGGTGAGACTGGCTGCGGAGCAGTACATCCCATTCGATATTAATGAGGTGAACATCGATTTCAGTGTATTGCCCTCCTCCGACGCCGCGGGCGATTCCCAGGGAGAGATGTCGATCATTCTGGTAGCGGCCAAGAAGGACAAGATTAATGAGCTGACCGAGCTCGTCAAGGGAGCGGGGTTGTTTCCGATCGTCATGGATGTAGATGCGTTCGCGATCGAAAACATGCATGCGATTAATTATCCTGTCTCGCAGGAGGATACGACCGCGCTTGTCAACATTGGCGCCAGTGTCATGAATATCAATATTGTTCGAGGCGGCACCTCGCTGTTCACGCGTGATATTCCTATCGGGGGAAACCGCTATACGGAAGCCATTCAACGAGAAGTCGGCATGTCTTATGAAGAAGCAGAGGAAACGAAAAAAGGCGAGCGTTCGGCAGGGGGCAATCAGGCCGCAGTAACCACGGTCGTCGACAGTGTCAACGCCGAGGTTGCGTCGGAGATCGCACGGACCATCGATTATTTCAAGTCAACCATGCCGGATGCGGACGTTCAGCAGGTTCTCTTGTGCGGAGGGGGTGCCCAGGTCAAAGGCCTGGTTCCGCAGTTGCGAGACCGAATGCAGGCTGTTATCGAGGTGGCTAATCCGTTCGGAGAGATTGATACCTCGGGGAGCGATTTTGATCAAAATACCTTAGCCGAATTGGCCCCGCTGGCTGCCGTGGGGGTTGGATTGGCCCTTAGATCGGTAGGGGATCGATGATTCGCATTAACTTATTGCCGGGGCCCAAGGGGCATAAGGCGAAGCCTCAGTATGATGTAAGAGCGCAGGCGCTGTTGGGTGTGGGGCTGTTGTTCATTACCCTGGCGGGATGCTGGTGGTACTCGGCCTCACTCGATGACGAGATAAATGCGCGGCAAGCCGAAAAACTCGACAAGGAGAAGCAGGTCGCGCAGCTGAAGGAACAAGTGAAGCAGGTGTCAGACTTTGAAGCCAGGAAGAAAGTGCTGGAAGACAAAAATCGAATTATTGATGAATTGGAAAAGTCGCGTGTTGGCCCTGTCAAGGTGCTCGACCATGTCAGTCAAAGTCTGGAACCGCTGAAGGTGTGGTTAGTGAGGGTTGCGGTCAATGGCAAGGACATCGATCTTGAGGGTCGTGCGGCGACCAACGACGACGTGGTGGAATTTGTGAATAACCTGCGCCGTACCGACTATTTCTCGAACATCAATCTACAAGAAAGTAAAGCTGCGGTGGAGAGCCAACTCAACGTCTACCAATTTAAACTTGGCTTTCGTCTCAAAGGGTAAGACATATGAAGCTGCCTCCTATTAATCTTGACCTCTTGCGATCAATCCCATTGATTCAGAAGGTGGGGCTTCTTCTCATGCTCCTGGCAGGGATTATCGTGGGTTTCTACTACTATGTCGCCGAGCCAAAGTCTGCGGAGATAGCAGGGCTCCAGGGAGCGATTGGCACGCTCGACAGCGAGATTCAAACATTAACCATTAAAGTCAAGCATCTCGATGAACTCATTGCCGCCAGCAAGCAACTAGAGATTGAACTCGCGAAAAAGAAAGAACGGCTGCCGCCTGAAGAGGAGGCAATCATGCTGCTCAAACAGGTGTCAGACTTGGGGATTCGCCTTGGACTCGACATCAAGCTATGGAAACCGAGTCCCAAGAGCGAAGATCCGTCTAAACTCTTTGTGCGAATGCCGGTTAACGTAGAGGTTTCCGGGGGCTACCATACCGCCGCATTATTTTTCGATCGAATCAACGCGATGCCTCGGATTGTGACCGTGTCAGGCCTCAAGATGGGGGCTCCAAAGTTTGAGAAGGGACGGGTGGTCACGCAGACCGTGTTTGACCTTGTCGCCTATGCGGCACCAGAGGAAACTAAGTTGGCTGCGGTAGCTCCGGCGGCTTCTCAGAGGAAATAGGCATAAATTTTTGGATCTCTTCGAGACCATGAGCGGTGAATGTCATCTGTGAGAACTGGCGGTTGACCATGAAAACAACAAGTATGATTTTGATGGGATGTGTCGGCCTGCTTGTCCCAGCGAGCCTGGGTTTTGCTGAGATCGGTATGAGTTCCCATGTCCGTGAGATTAGCCCAATGCGGCAGGATTCCTTAAAAGTGCCTTCTCTCAACGATGTGCCGAGGCACGCATCCTCTCAAACTCCAGCCGCGGAAACTGGCGGTGGGAATGCCCAACCAGTTGCGCCCAGTCCAACGTTGGAGCCGGTGAGCGTACATTCTTATGATCCTTCTGGGCGGCGCGATCCGTTCGCGCCAGTGTTGCAAATGCTGGGACTCGGGCCGATTGATCCCACGTTACCTCCGCTCCAGCGCGTTGGGCTCACTGAGATGAACTTGATCGCTGTGATATGGGGGGCCTACGGCTATACGGCCATGGTTCAGACTCCAGATGGAAATGGATATACGGTGCGCCGAGGAACGCGGATCGGTCCTAATAATGGTGTGGTGAGTGCTGTGACAGAGAAAGGTATTGTGGTGCAAGAACGGTTTACAGATGTGTATGGGAGCAAACAGGAGCGGGAATATGTCAAGCTCCTTCACCCGAAAGAGGGCGCAGAATGACACCTAAGCTGACCACGACAACTACAGCATTTGTTCGCGTGCTCTCGGCGGTGGGAGCGCTCAGTGTTCCGATCGCTCTGCCGTCCGTAGGGGCGTCAACCGACATACCTCATGTCGATTCAGGCATATCCTCAAGCGTTGAGGGAGGCTTGGCGCAGACCCTCACTCGCATAGATATTCAGCGAGGCGCGGACGACATCCGTGTCGTCATCTCGGGAGACGGCAAGCTGGCTCACGAGGTCACACGTCTTGATGAGCGGCGCCTCATGATCGACATTCCAGGCGTGGCGTCCGCCATACACAAGCCAGTCATATCGGTCAATCACCAAATGTTGAAGCAAGTACGTCTGGGTTATCATGCCGATCGAGTACGGGTGGTATTGGATCTCGCTGGCTCGGCTGCCTACTCGGTTGAACCGGAAGGTGCGAATCTTATCGTGATGATTCGAGAAGGCGCCAGTCCGGGGAGGGATGCAGATACAAATTCGTACCGTGACGATGTTGTCAGCGCCATAAAATCAGAGAATTCTATCATGATGCCGGTTCGGACGGATGCCACTTCTCGGATGGCACCTCGGGCAATGGCCACGGTGCGTCGGTCTTCAACACGATTTCATATGCAGCCTGTCCAGATGAGTTCCGAGGCAGATGCTGGTGAGAAAGGTCTGCCAAAGGAAGATTTGGTTGTTGGAGAAACGCATTATGTCGGACGGCGTATTTCGCTCGACTTCCAGCAAGCCGACATCAGCAATGTGTTGCGCCTCATCGCCGAGGTGAGTGGGTTTAACATGGTCGTCGGTGAAGGGGTCAAGAGTAAGGTCACGATAAAGCTCATTAGTGTGCCCTGGGACCAGGCACTCGACATGATTTTGAAGATGAATGGGTTAGGTAAGATCAGACAGGGTAATATCCTTTGGATCGATTCGCTGGCGAACATTGCTAAGCAGGAAAATGAAGTAGCACAGTCAAAAACTGCCAAGCTGAATGCAGAAGAACTGGTCGATCGGGTGTTCTATATTAGGAATCTGCCGGCGATGGAAGTCATGACGTCTCTTACGCAGTTTAGAAGCCCGAGAGGGTTGATGCAATATAGTCTGGGGTCCAATGCCTTAATCGTTCGAGATACGGAAAGCAAGATTGCAATAATGAAACAGTTGGTTGATGGGCTTGATCTCGAAGTGCCTCAAGTCCAGATCGAAGCGAGGATTGTGCAGGCCGATACGACCTATTCCCGTTCGTTGGGGGTTCAGTGGGGTATCCAGAATGTGAACCAGCTCGGGTCTTCTTTTGGTGTGGCGAACTTCAAGACGGGTACTACCGGTGCATTTGGAAATCAAATCTCAAACTTTCTTGTCAATCTCCCCGCCACAGTCGGTGGTTTGACGTCGACACCTGGGGTCGGGTTTACGATTGGGAGAACAGATGGAGCGCTGTTGGATGTACGGTTGTCGGCGGGTGAATTGCTCGGTTTGAGCAAAGTCATTGCTGCACCGAAGGTCACGACCTTGGACAAGCGGGAAGCCAAGATTTCACAGGGGGAATCGATCCCGTTTCAGACGACCTCTCTCCAGGGAACTCAGACGACCTTTGTGGATGCGAACTTGGAACTGAACGTGACTCCTCAGATTACCTCGCGAGATCCCAAGGAAGTCGGTAAGCAGATCATGATGAAGGTTCGTGCGACCAGAAACGCAGTCGGTGCACGGAGCAATCCGGCTGGTCCAAGTATCGACCGCCGTGAAGCCAATACCCAGGTCATTATCCGCGATGGCGAGACCATGGTGATCGGCGGAGTCTTTATCGATTCGCAGAACAACAGTGTGGTCGGTATCCCGTATCTTTCTCGAGTGCCTGTTCTTGGTTGGCTTTTCAAGCAGAAAACCGAATCTGTCGCGAAACAAGAGCTGCTCATCTTCTTGACGCCCAGCATCGTGAAGAGCTAGCGGGACGTTGAATAAATCCGCCGGCGCCATAGGCAGTGGCGCATGAAGTGCCAGACACGCCTGATATGGTTGGATCAGAGTACTGCCTCGTCTCGCTCGCCCCGCATGTTCGCTTAATTATCCTGTGTGGTACACCCACATAGCGTTCCCCCAGCATGATAGAAACGACCCTTCGGTCTCTTGATAGTTGAAGACCTGAAGGGTGGTGAACCTCCGCGGTTCATGCGTCATCTGATCCATCCAACGCATACATATCAGTCCTCTAAATATTCTGACGTGACCGGCGTGTGGTGCCCCGCAACCTGCTGTGGGAAGCCCCAGTACGGTACAGAAGCCGTGCTGCCGAAGGCCATGAAAAGCGGTCCTGTGCCATTGAGGCCTCTCTGAAAACCTTCTAGTTTCTGCACCGTTGTGGTACCATCTCTCCCGATGTCTGCCCGTGCGATTCATTATCACCGCAGGCGCAGTAGGTTGTGAATCCAGGCCTTCCTATCCAAGAAGAATCGGATGGGCGACTGATATTTCTGAGTCAGGAGAGACCGTCGTTGAGCAAGGCTGGTGTAGCAGAACAGATTGTGCCGGTGACCTTGGGGGAGCGAAGTTATGACATCGTCCTTCATCCTGGGTTACTTGCGACAGTAGGTGACAGACTCAGGGCCTTCACGACTTCTCCGAAGATTGGGGTTGTGACAGATCGGCATGTGGCAAGCCGGTATCTTCACGGGACCATCCGCTCGCTTTGCAAGGCGGGATACGACCCGACTCCGATTATTTTGCCGCCGGGAGAACGAACTAAGACGCTCGGAACAATCGCCAAGATTCTCGATGCATTGGCCAGGCACAAGTTCGAACGGCAGTCCCTGTTGTTGGCACTCGGTGGCGGAGTCATCGGCGATATTACCGGTTTTGCTGCCGCGATCTATCAACGAGGAATTCCGTTCGTGCAAGTGCCGACCACGCTTGTGGCTCAAGTAGATTCCAGTGTCGGGGGCAAGACCGGTGTGGACCATCGACTGGGGAAAAATCTTATCGGGGCGTTTTACCAGCCGCGCGCGGTGTTGATCGATCCCCTCACATTGCGCACCCTGCCTCGCCGAGAGTGGATTGCCGGTCTCGCGGAAGTCATCAAATACGGTATTATTGCCGATGAGGAGTTCTTCGCGTTTCTAGAGCGAGAGATTCTTTCGCTATTAAAACTCGATGAAGAGCCGGTTATCCGGGCGATTAAACGATCCTGCGAAATCAAAGCGCAGGTGGTTGCTGCGGACGAACGGGAGTCGGATCGCCGACGCATTCTCAATTACGGCCACACGATCGGGCATGCGCTAGAGTCACTAGCAGGCTATCGTGGTCTGATCCATGGTGAAGCGATTGGGATTGGATTAGTGCATGAAGCCGATTTGGCTTGTCACATGGGCTTGTGCGGACGAGCAGTTGTCGAGCGAATCAGAAGCCTGGTGCAGCGTGCTGGGTTGCCCGAACAGGACTCACCGGTTTCCTTTAGATCACTCTGGGGCGCCATGCAACATGATAAGAAGGTGGTCGGGGGGCGGGTGATCGGGGTGTGGCCAGTGCAGATTGGTGAAGTGGTCATTCGACCAATCGAGCAGCAGGTCTGTGCCGCATGGTTTCAGCGCAAGCACGGCCGTGGGAGCCGACCGTCGAGTGGTCGTAAGTCAGGCAATCGTTCCGTTCGTCGAAAGGCTCATGTACGAAGGTAAATCTCAATGACGACCAAACACACGCCATCTGTGGCGCATCTTCAACAGGCCTTGCGGGAAAAGACACGCGAAGTCGATGTGCTCCATCTGATCTCTGAGTCGATCAGCAATCAACTGGATCTCGAAGCCATTCTCAAACATATCGTCGAAGTTGTCGTCGAAGTGACCAAGGCGGATGCCTGCCTTCTGTACCTCTTGTCGGACAGCCAAGACGAACTCATTCTTCGAGCTTCGAAAAACCCTCATCCGAAACTGATCGGCCGCATTACGATCGGTTTGGGAGAGGGCATCACCGGGTGGGTCGCTCAGGAACGGACACGCGTCGTGATTCCGAGCAATGCGAACGACGATCCACGGTTCAAGTTCTTTCATAACCTTCCGGAAGACCGCTATCAAGCCTTCGTCTCTGTGCCGATCATGGCCAAAAAAGAAGTGGTTGGCGTGATCAATGTCCAACATAAACGCCCGAAGCGCTATCAGCGCGATGAGATTGCCCTACTTTCGACTATTGCCAATCAAGTCGGAGGAGCGATCGAAAATGCGCGGCTCTACGATCAAATGCAACGCAAAGCGTTGCAAGTGGAAACGCTGTCGCAAGTCTCAGAAACGGTCGCGTCCAATCGGTTGATCAAAGATGTGCTTGAACTTCTGGTGACCATGACCGCGCAAATGATGAACTCCAAGATCTGTTCGATCATGCTCTTGGAGGAAGCCAGTGGGGAACTGCGAATTGCGGCGACGCAAAGTCTCAGCGAACAGTATCGCCGCAAGCCGAACCTCAAGGTTGGGCAGAGTATCATTGGCCGCGCCGTGAAAGAGCGCCGACCGATTATCGTGCTCGACGTGTCCACAGAGCGGGACTACATGTATCCGGATATGGCGAAGAAGGAAGGACTGTGCTCGTTGCTTTCGGTCCCGATGATGGTGCGAGATAAGGCGCTGGGCGTGATCAATAGCTATACGTCCGCTCCGCACGTATTCACCAGCGAGGAGGTCAAATTGCTCCAGGCGATCGCCAATCAGGCCGCCGTCGCCATCGAGCATACGACCCTGATCGAGAAATCGCATGAGATGCAGGAAGCGCTGGCGGTGAGGAAGCTCATGGAGCGGGCCAAAGGCTACCTGATGCGCTCGAAGAAGCTGACCGAAGAAGAGGCCTTCAAGCTTATTCAGCGGCAAAGTATGGATTTCAGGAAGTCGATGCGCGAGATCGCCGAGGCTGTGCTGTTAGCTGGAGAGCTCGATCAACGAGCTGAGAAGCAACGGGGATAACAGAAGAAGAGTGCACCTGTTGCAGCTCAGGTGTTAGGGAGACACTGGCGTTTTCTTGTTGGAGAACCTATTCTGTTTCTGAGCATTTCGTTCAGCTTCCTGCTCGGCTAACTGACGTTTGATATCTTGCAGTTCTTTCCTCATGTCATCCCATTCATGCTCTCTCAGCTGAATAGGCGCTTGAATAGTCGGTGTCACCTGCGCTGGTTCAGTGGTGTGTCCGGTCACGGCGGCAGGCTCACCGGCGGGGATTTGAACGGGTGATGGTGGCAGCTGAGTCGGCAGGGAATGAAGAGAGTAGAGCATAGTCGATGACCAGCGTCGATTCGGCCAAGCGCGCGTTGTCATAACTGTCTGGCCGTTTTGCCGACTCCGGGAAAAAGAGAATTGTCGGTGGCGGCGCCTGCCCGCCGGATCCGTACTGGGACAGGGGGATCAGCCAGGGTATAGTCAGATACAGCGATTGTCTGTAGGCGTAGAACGAGCCCGCCGTCGATTCCCAGGGCATCCCCCTTTGAACGACGCGAAAACCCACCTTCTGGTCCGGCGCAGCTTTGGTGAGTCCCTCGACCAGGAGCGGGGCCAGGAATTGGATATCATCGTCCCTAAACACAAGAACCGCCCCCGGTTTGCCTAAGATTAGGCCGCCCAATAATTCTCGGTTCTCCTTAACGGCCACGCCGCGAAGAACTTGGGCCATCGTATCTGTTGATAGCGTGATGGGGTGGGCGGCTTGGAACGATCGATCAGAAATCCGGTCCAAATACACGGCTCCGCGATCCGTTTCATGCAGGGTGATGTCGTGCTCTGGCCCGGTTGAACAGGCAGACGCAATGAGGAGGAGGCCGGCCATTAGAGGGAGTCTATAGTGCTGGGCTTTGTACATACTAGGATGCCATCATGGGAGTTGTTCAGCCAACAAGTCTAACACATTCGCATGTCACACGAAATGAGTCTGATCGACTGGCAGGGATAGAGGCCTCAGTGAGTGAAGCGGGGAGGGTGGATGTTCAGCACGTTGAGTCTCTGAGCGATGCGTGACACCGTTTGGTGAAAGATGCGTCCCCGGGTAAAGAGGCTGTCTCGGCAGCCTTCGGGGCGGGCGAGTAAGAACAGAGAATGTTTCAGCCCCGTTAAGGGATCGATTAAGGTGTCGACTTCGGGGAGGATGAGGGAGCGGGACGTGTTCGCTCGGCTTCTTGCTCCGCCAGTTTTTTCTTGATGTCCCGTAACTCCTGCCGTACCTCGTCCATATCGGCGTCTCGCTGAGCAGGTTCTCTCTTCACAGGCGCTGCCGACTGGACGGCAGTCGATCGCATGTCCGGGGCGGTGGGCATAGTAGCAAGCAGGTTGTAATCGATCATCAGCGTTGCGTCGGTTGAGCGTGCGGTTCGATAGCTATCGGGGCGCTTGGCAGATTCCGGGCTGAACTGTACCGTGTGGTTCGCCAGTCCGGCCGAATTGTAAATGGGACGATTAGCCGGGTTATCCGATTCGGCCCGATCCGTCCGGTGGCGATAGTAGGTCAAGGTCAGATACAGCGATCGTCCATAGACGTAGAGTGAACCCCCTGTCGACTCCTGGGTTATCTCAGATGCACAGACACCGGGAAAACGGACAGAGGACAAGCAGACGGTCGGGCCGGTAGATTGGGAATAGATCGGCGCACCGGATTGGACGACGCGAAACCCAACCTGCTGGTCCGCCGCAGCTTTGGTGAGCCCCTCGACCAGGAGCGGTGCCAGGTACTCAACGTCCTCGTCCCCAAACGCTCGAACGGTCTCCGGTTTACCAGCGACCAGTTTTCCCAAGACCCCTGGGCTATCCTTGACGATCACGCCTCGAAGGACCCGAGCCATGGTGTCCGTCGATAACACAATGGGGTGAGCAGCGTGAAAGGACCGATCAGGGATCCGTTCCACATACACCGATCCTCGTTCGGATTCATGGACCTTTAGATCCAGATCAGGTCCTGTTGCGCAGGCAGACAAGACCAGTGTGATTCCAGTCAGAAGGACAAGCGCAAATCGCGAATGATGAGACATGGTCGATTCGTACCGTGTGGAGCAGCCGGCAGTCTAGCATAACCGAGTGCGGGAGGACACCGGCAACCTCCTCCTGGTTAGGCGCGAACATCCTGGCACTTGACAGGAGGGCAATAGACTCCGAATATTAGCACCCCAACTGTGCAGATTGAATCATGGACAACGACGTTCATCGATTCAACCGGATGTAAGAAAAGGACAATGGCGTCCTGTCGACATAGACAGAATGACCGGAAGGGCCTTTTCCCCTGCCACAACCAAGCCCTCCGGCTAATCAGAATGGATCTATTGGACATTCTGGAGGGAACACTGTCATGCGTTGTCAAAGCAGCCGAGCAGGTCGTGCCTGTTTCCTTCCGATCCGCCTAGCCAAAAAATGCTCGGTTGTTCTGGCATCCGGAGCCCTGATCGACGGGGGGACCCTGTCTAACACCGGACATGGGTATCGTTTCGTGAATATGGAAGTGCGCATTGGTGACCATGATCAGCTTGAACATCCTCCGTAGCGTATTTATGGAGTGAGTCTCGGCTTCCGAACAGTCCTCGAAATTGAGTGTTGTGTGACCCTGCAGTGTGTTGGAGGAAGCCTTATGCGGGAGAGTGAACGTCGTGATGATGATTGGTGCGGCGAAGCAACGAGCGAAAAGGGTATGTGACCATGCCTAGAGTAACAGCTCCTCGCCCGTATTCCTGGCTCACGGTTCTTATCAGTGTGATGCCGATCATTACGATTGCGATCGGCGGAATCGCATTACGGTACATCGAAACCCGCATGGTTTCGACAGCAGGCGAAACCCTGGCTCTTACAGCCGCCGAAGTCTCGAACAAGTTGGACCGAGTGCTCTTTGAACGGCATGGCGATGTGCAGATGATTGCCCGGGCCTTCGGCGCACAACCGGAGAATCGGGAGTTTCAGTCGGCGTATCTTGCCTGGATGAAGATATCGTACTCGGATTACTTGTGGCTCGGCGTCACGAACGCGCAGGGAAAGGTTGTGGTTGCGACAGACCCGGTCACGATCGGGCGGGATTACAGCGCTGAGTCCTGGTTTCAGGCTGCACGTAACGGGCAAGGAGTTCAGCTGGGGGACGTGGAGCCATTCGCAGTCATGGGGGGTCCTGATGCCATAGCCATGACGGCTCCCATCACCGGACGGCGCGGGGAATTCCTGGGAGTCGTGACGATGCGGGTGGGGATTCCCGGATTGGAAAACGTCATGACGGGGACCCTTCTGGCATTCCGGCAGCGAGAGGGATTTTGGGGAGCGCTGGAATACCAGTTTCTGTCTGAGAAAGGGCTGGCCTTCATCGATTCTGCTCTCCAGCACAAGGGTCACGTCAATCTCAAACAACTCGGCCTCCCGTCTGCAGTGTTAAGCCAAGGATCCCTGTCCGGTTACGTCGAGGAGGAGCACCAACATCGCCATGTGCCGGTCATCACCGGCTATGCGCGAACCCAAGGCCTTGGCGATTTTGAAGGTATGCATTGGACGGTGCTGATGCGCATGGATCGGCACGATGTCTTGATGCCGATTCGAGAAGTCCTGTGGAAGCTTGGCCTCGCCGGCGGCGTCGTAGTGGTTCCGACGTTTGTACTTTTGGTGTGGACTGTGAACCGCGTGAGGAAAGAGTATCGGCACGCGCAGCAGGAGCGTGCGCTCGCCAAGGATGCCGAAGCATCGTTGCGTAAGAGCGAGGCACACACGCGGCGCATCGTCGAGATGGCGCTCGATGGATTCATCGGGATGGATGCCGACGGAATGATCATCGACTGGAACGTCCAAGCCGAACAGATGTTCGGCTGGTCCCGGCAAGAGGCGATCGGGCGGCTCCTGTCCGCCACCATCATCCCGCCACAACACCGGGAAGCCCATGCGCAGGGATTGCGGCACTTTCTCGCAACCGGCAAAGGGCCGATGTTGAACACACGGGTCGAAATCACAGGCTACCATCGGGATGGGCACGAGATTCCGATAGAACTGGCGATCTCGCCGTCTTTGGGGCAGGGGGAGGCCTACACGTTCAGCGCGTTCGTTCGGGATATCTCGGTGCGGAAGCGGACGGAAGAGGAAGGCCGCCTGCACGAAGAGGAGCTACAGCGGCTGAACGAGGCTTTGGATCGGCGTGTGCAGATCCGGACACAAGAGTTGGCCGCCGTCAATGAATCATTGGTCGCTGAAGTGGCTGAGCGGATGCAGACAGAGGAATCGCTCGAACACAGCCGGCAAGCTCTCCAGAAGTTGGCGTTCCAGCTGTTGCGCGTGCAAGAGGAGGAACGGCGTCGTATCTCGCGTGATTTGCACGATGATATCAATCAACGGCTCGCGCTTCTTGCCATGGACGTTGAAGCAGTAGGACGGCAACTCGACTTCTTACCGGGTGACGTGAGCCGAGACGTCCGCGCGATACAAGAGCGGGTTGTGGAGTTGTCCGATGTGGTGCGGCACTTGGCCTATCAGCTGCACCCCTCCATCCTCGATGACCTCGGCCTTCCAATCGCGCTGCAGCGGTTGGTGGACGACTTCGCAACTCGAAGCCATATACTAGGGAGTTTTGAGCACAAGAATATCCCCGCATCTGTCCCGCAGGAAATCGCCACCTGTCTCTATCGCGTCACGCAAGAAAGCCTCAACAACGTGGCTCGTCATGCGGACGCCTCTCGAGTCGATGTGGAATTGACGGGATCCCGGTCTGAGCTGATGGTCACGATCACAGATAATGGGGTGGGATTTGATTCTGAACAACCCAGGAACGGATCACATGGACTGGGGTTACTTGGGATGAAAGAGCGAGTGGCCTTGGCTCACGGGGAACTATATGTCAGGTCCTCCGTGGGGAAGGGAACGAGGGTGCAGGTCGTGGTGCTAGTTCCGGAGGGAATAGCATGAGCAGGCCCCGGATTCTCTTGGCTGATGACCATACCCTGGTGTTGGACGGATTCCGTAAACTGTTGGAAGATCAGTGTGAAATCGTCGGAGTTGCGGAGGATGGCCGCACGCTGCTTCGAATGGCCCAAGAAATTCAGCCCGACATCATCACGCTCGATATCTCGATGCCGCAGCTCAATGGGGTTGATGCCGCCAGGAAGCTGAAGAAGATTCTGCCCTCATCCAAGCTGATCTTCGTGACGATGCATGCGGATCAGGCCTATGTCAATGAAGCCTTCAAGGCCGGCGCTTCCGGCTATCTACTCAAACGATCCGCTGGTTCGGAGCTACTCCAGGCCATTCAATCGGTCATGGCCGGACAGTGTTATGTCACGCCCTTGGTCGCGAAAGGTCTGGTGGAGTCGGCCATTACGGGGAGGATGCCTGCGGTTCTGAGAGACAAGTCTTTGACTGTGCGCCAACGAGAAGTGCTGCAACTTGTTGCAGAAGGGAAGACAGTCAAGGAGATCGCATCCGCCCTCAATCTCTCACCGAAGACAGTCGAGTTTCATAAATCGCAGATCATGATGCAACTCGATCTTCACACGACCGCGGAGCTGACAAAGTACGCCCTCGTTCATGGGCTCCTCGCGACGGACTAGCCGACAGTCGCGCCCGTTTCGCTTGATCCAGACATCGCTCGGCCTCGCCTAGGGAGATCGCCGCACATTTCTAGGGACATGCCCGGTGTACGTCTCGTCCTGCTCAGTGTATGGGTGCCGGGCACGGATCTGGTCGGGGCTCAGTTACCGGCACCTGAAGAATCGGCGTGAGTTCGCCTAGGGAGATTGCCTCATATTCCTAGGGAGATGCCTAGTGTGTTTGTTCTTCCTCTCAGGGTATAGCTGCCCCGCATGGGATTCGGTCAGAGCTCAGCCACCGAGACTCTCACCCGGCAGGGGTGGATAGTGAAAGGTGGAAGGACGGCGAGGGAGTGAGCGCACAAAGGCGTGCATAGCGACGATGTCGTCGAGGTGAGAGAGCCTGAGGCAAGTGAGCAACGGAATCATCACCGGGCATGGGAGGCTGGCACCATGAAGGTAGATCGAAAGACACGTTGGAAAATGTTTTGGGCTGCCGGGGCCACAATGGCGTTGGTGGCTGGGATGGTATCCACCGTCCCCAGCGCATATGCAGGTGGCACAATCAAAGCCGACGACGACAAGTTTATTTCCATCGGAATGGGCACGCGTATGAGTTTCAATGGTGTAGAAAACGGGGCAGCGAACGGTTCAGCGTGGAGTAACGAGTTTAAAATCGACAACGCTCGTATCTATATCAACGGCGGAATCCATAAGTACGTCAAGTTCGCGTTCAACACCGAATGCTTCAACTGCAACGTTGGCTCAGGGACAAATCATTTCGCGGGTACTGCCAATATCGGCCTGCTCGATGCGATCGGGCAGTTCGAGTTTAATGAGCTCGTGAACTTCTGGGTCGGGCGCACGTTGGTGCCGACAGAGCGCGGAGAACTGAATGGCCCGTTCTACCACGCGGTTTTCGATGGTTTCAGAACGCCGTTCAACCAAGCCGACTTCAGCGGAAACTTCGGCGCAGGTGGGGCCGGCATTTATGGCCGCGACAATGGCGCGGTCTTCTTCGGGAAAGTCCACCCAGGCGGCATGCATCTGCAATACGTCGCGTCGGTGTTCCAGGGACTGCGGTCAGCTGGTGGAATAGGACCCAATCAAAGCAACAGCCTAAAATACGCCGGACGACTCACCTTAAACCTGCTGAACGACGAGTCGAATCCCGGTTACTACACCAGCGGTACCTACTACGGGACGGCCGGCGATATTCTCGCGCTCGCGGTAGCGACAGAGCATCAGAAAGATGGTTCCGGTTCATTTGCTAATCAAAGCGATTTTACGAGTTTCGTCAGCGATGTGTTATTTGAGAAGGTGCTCGGCAGCGCTGGCGTGCTCACCGTCAATGCTGAGTATAAACGGCTTTGGGCGCAGAACCTCGCCGCTTTCGGGCAAGTAGACTGCTTCTGCATGTTTAGCGGGAATTCATATACCGCGTACGCCTTGTATCTGTTTCCAAATGAGATCGGGATCGGGAGATTTCAGCCCTATGGGAGGTACACCAATATTGACCCTCAGCACAGCGGCACACGCTATGAATGGGAACTGGGCACGAACTACGTCATCTCTGGTCACAATGCGCGTATTTCGGCTTACTGGCGGCATGGCACTAGTCAAGGGCCTTTCTCACCGAACTGGAGTGCCGGTCCGCTGCCAGAGGCGATCGATTCTTTACACATAGCCTTACAGTTGCAGTATTAAGAGGTGGGTGTTTATAGACAGAGCAGCCGTCACCGATGAGATGGTTGTGAAAAGGATGTTGAGTGGAGGCATCCGTATGACGACATGGGCGAATGCCGTGGTGAATTCAGTCCGTGCAGAGCAATTCCATGGCGATATCCTCATGCTGTCGAGCTGGTACAAATTCTATTTGTGAAAGGAGTCCGGCCATGGAAACGAATAAACCCAATGAGGCAAGCCCTCCGGTCAAAGCAGACCCTGCTGCTGAGAACGAGGCGGGCCCTTCGCGGCGTGAGCTTCTGGTTAAGGGAGGTAAGGTAGCGGCCGGCATAGGGGTTGCCGCCTTGCTTGGCAACCTGGGCAACTGGGCCCTGTCCTATGCGGCGGACAAGGACCCGATCAAGATCGGTATCCTGCATTCGCTCAGCGGCACCATGGCGATCAGCGAAGTGTCGTTGCGAGACACCGTGATGATGGCCGTCGAAGAAATCAATGCCAAGGGTGGGGTGATGGGCCGGATGATCAAGCCGGTGGTCGTCGATCCGGCCTCAAACTGGGACCTCTTTGCCGAGAAAGCCAAGCAGCTCTTGCTGCAAGATAAGGTGGCCGTTACTTTTGGCTGCTGGACGTCGGTCAGCCGTAAGTCGGTGTTGCCGGTCTTCGAGAAGAATAACGGCCTCCTGTTCTATCCCGTGCAGTATGAGGGAGAAGAATGTTCGCGCAACGTCTTCTACACCGGCGCGGCGCCGAACCAGCAGGCCGTGCCGGCGGTGGACTATCTGATGAGCAAGGAAGGGGGAGGATTCACGAAGTTCTATCTGCTCGGTACCGATTACGTCTATCCGCGCACGACGAACAAGATCCTGAGGGCCATGCTCCTGGCGAAGAAAGTGCCGGCAGACCGCATCATGGAAGAATACACTCCGTTCCACCATCAGGATTACCAAACCATCTGCGGCAAACTGAAGAAATTTGCCGCCGGCGGAGGGGCGGCCGTGATCAGTACGATCAATGGCGACAGCAATGTGCCGTTCTACAAGGAGTTCGCGAACCAAGGCTTACGGGCCGAAGATGCGCCGATCATGGCGTTCAGCGTGGCGGAAGACGAGTTGCGCGGCATGGACACGTCCGCGCTGGTCGGTCACCTGGCGGCGTGGAATTATTATCAAAGCGTCGATACGCCGCAGAACAAGCAGTTCGTGGCGAATTTCAAGGCCTACTGCAAGAAGAACAATCTGCCGGACGGCGAGAAACGGGTCACGGACGATCCGATCGAAGCCGCCTATTTCGGCGTGTATATCTGGAAGCAAGCCGTCGAGAAGGCCGGAGGGATTGAAGTCGACAAGGTCCGAAAGGCGGTCTATGGCAGCAAGTTCCTGGCGCCGGGTGGCGAGATCATGATGGATGAGGCGAACCATCACACCTATAGACCGGTACTCATCGGTGAGATCTTAGCGGACGGGCAGTTCAAGGTGGTCTCCCGCTCACCTGGGCTGGTGAAGCCGGAACCCTGGAGCGAATATACGAATCCGGATAAGGGCTGCGACTGGGTCGGTCATCAAGGGACGTATCAAAAATAGTCCGTCATGTTAGAGGGAGCGACTGAGTGCTCCCTCTAACATGTGCGAGAAGTGCGGTTGACGGGACGAGAGGTCTACGTCATTCGTGTGTCTTGTGGAGGCGTTGTTCACCATTATGATGAATGCTCTGAGCCGCACCGTTGCTGCGCTAGGTGTTGTGGGACTGTTCCTGTTCTCTGGGCCTAGTTGGACGTCGGCGGCTGACGAACCTGTCGCCGCTCCTCCGACGTCTGCGTTAGAACAAGCGCTCACCCAGTTAACCAGCGAAGACGAATCCATCCGCGAAGCAGCTATTCGTGTGGTGATCGAACAGGGCGATGACGGCCTGGTTCCGCGACTGGAGGAGGTGCGCGCCGCTGTACCCCGCAGCAGCCGGCAGGCCATCAAGCAGCTCATGGATCTCCTCAAGAATCGAACGAAACTTACCAGCCCCAACAGCGACGTTCGTAGATCGGCGGCGGCGGACCTAGGCTCAGCCGGTAATCCTTCGGCGATTCCGTGGCTGGATGCTGCCGCGGTGAATGAGCCGAACAAGTGGGTCCGTTACGCGATGGAAGAGTCTGCGGCGATGCTCAAACTGGCATCGGACGATCCGTCGACTCAAACCGCTGCAGCTGAAAAGCTCGGCGACCTCTATAGTCAGAACGGAGTGCCGGCTTTGAAGCAATTGATTGAGGCCAGCGCCGGCGCCGAGGCGACCGAATCGCAGAAAACGACGGCGGAAGCTGCCGGCGCCGCGATCAAACGCATTGAAACCTGGGGCGCCTGGTCGAACGCCATTGAAACATTTTTCCGTGGAATCAGTCTCAGCTCAATTCTGCTGATCATGTCATTGGGGTTGGCGATCGTCTTCGGTTTGATGGGCGTCATCAATATGGCCCATGGCGAACTGATGATGGTCGGCGCCTACGCGACGTTTGTCACGCAGCAATGCTTCACGGCCTGGTTTCCGTCCGATGTGTTCGATTGGTACTTTCCCGTAGCATTGCCGGTTGCCTTTCTCGCGGCTGCCGCCACTGGATTGCTGCTGGAGGCGACGGTCATCCGGTTTCTCTATGGGCGTCCGCTCGAAACCTTGTTGGCGACCTGGGGTGTGAGCCTGGTTCTCATGCAGGCGGCTCGAGTCTACTTCGGCGACCTCACCGCTGTGGTTGCGCCAGGGGCGCTCAGAGGTGGCGTTCAAGTGATGGTGGGGGTCTACCTGCCGTATAACCGAATCTTTATCATTGCGTTGTCGATCCTCTGCGTACTTGGGATCTATTACGCCCTCTTTAGGTCGAATCTCGGGTTACGCGTGAGGGCGGTGACTCAAAATCGTAATATGAGCGCCTGTCTCGGCATCCCAACCAGAAAAGTCGACTCCTATACCTTTGCCTTCGGGTCAGGGTTGGCGGGCATTGCGGGCTGGGCGCTCACGATGGTCGGAAATGTCGACCCGGGTCTCGGTCAAAACTACATCGTCGACGCCTTTATGGTGGTGGTCACAGGCGGGGTCGGGAAACTGGCCGGCACGATCGTGGCCTCACTGGGAATCGGCGGGCTGAACAAACTGATCGAGCCAAGCTTCGGCGCCGTGTACGGCAAGGTCTTCATCCTCGTGATGGTGATTCTGTTCTTGCAGTGGCGGCCGTCTGGACTGTTTGCGATGAAGGGACGGAGTGCCGATTGAGTACAGGGAAGACGAATACGATGACTGATGGAACAACGGGCACGAATCGCGGTGGAGGTCTGGCCTTCTGGGTCGTCGGCGGCATTCTGCTCCTGGTCATGCCCGCCTTGAACATCCTACCGTCGGAAGATTCGTGGTTCCACCTCTCCGATTTCAGCCTGAATCGATTCGGAAAATTTCTCGCCTTTGCGATTCTGGCTCTTGGGCTCGACCTCATCTGGGGCTATACCGGCATTTTGAGCTTGGGGCAAGGAGTATTTTTCGGATTAGGCGCGTACTGCATGGGCATGCATCTCATGCTGACGATCGGAAAAGAGAGCGTCTATGGCAGCGATATGCCGGATTTCATGGTGTGGAACCAGGTGAAAGAGCTGCCGCTCTTCTGGAAGCCGTTCTACAGTTTTCCGGCTGCGGTCATTGGAGCGATCCTGGTGCCGATGGCGTTTGCATTAGTGTTCGGGTTTTTTGCTTTCCGCAGTCGGATCAAAGGCGTCTATTTTGCGATCATTACTCAGGCGCTGGCCCTTGCCGCTTGGCTGGTCTTTAACCGGAACGATACGAATCTGGGTGGCACGAATGGATTGACCGACTTCAAGCAGGTAATTGGGTATCGGCTCTCCGAGCCCGGCACGCAGCGGGTGTTATATGTCCTCACCGTGCTCTGTCTCGGCGCATCCTATCTCTTGTGCCGCTGGATCATTCGCTCGCGGGCCGGCCGGGTGCTGGTCGCTGTGCGGGATAGCGAGAAGCGCGTGGTCTTTTCCGGGTACACACCGGCCAACTACAAATTATTCGTCTTTGTCGTATCTGCGGGCTTGGCTGGATTGGCCGGGTTGCTGTATGCCCCCCAAGTCGGCATCATCACGCCGGCGCAGATTGGGGTGCTGCCGTCGCTTGAAATGGTTATTTGGGTGGCGGTTGGTGGCCGTGCCAGCCTGGCAGGGGCGGTATTGGGGGCTGTGAGTGTGAATTACGGTCGTAGCATACTCACGAATTATTTTCCCGAACTCTGGCCCTTCATTCTCGGCGGACTCTTCGTGCTGGTCGTGCTGTTGTTCCCCGATGGGTTGATCGGCATAATGCGAAAAGGAAAGAGTCTCCTGACCCGGCGTAAAGCCGGTGAGGGAACACCAACTGTGCCGGATGAGAAAACGGTTGTGCCGGAGGGGAAGCACTGAGATGACGGAACGGGGCTCCATTATTCAACTTGAAGGTGTCACCGTCGATTACGACGGCTTCAAAGCCCTCAACAATCTGAACTTCATCGTCGACTACAACGAACTCCGCGTAGTCATCGGACCGAACGGGGCCGGGAAGACGACCTTGCTCGATGTGATTTGCGGGAAGACCAAACCGGCCAGCGGCCGCGTTTTTTTCGGCAAAGACACAGATCTGAAAGGGAAACGGGAAGATGAAATCGTCGCCCTCGGCATCGGGCGGAAGTTCCAAGCGCCATCCATCTATGGATTTCTGACCGTCTGGGAAAACCTCGACTTGTCGTTGAAACGGAGCAGCAAAGGTGTCTTTGCAACCCTGTTTGGGAAATCGACGGCGGGGGAACGGGCAAGGATCGAGGAGAACCTCGAAACGATCGGCCTGAAAGATTATGTCCATACCAGGGCCGGGTCGCTGTCGCACGGTCAGAAGCAATGGCTCGAAATCGGCATGGTGATTTTGCAAGATCCCTTGTTGCTCCTCGTCGACGAGCCGGTCGCCGGGATGACCGACAACGAAACGGAACAGACGGGTCAATTGCTCCAATCGTTGGCGGAAAAACAGGCGATTATCGTCATCGAGCATGACATGGAGTTTGTGCGGCAGATCGCCCGCATCGTGACGGTCTTGCACGAGGGCACTGTTATTTGCGAGGGTACCGTCGAGAAGGTACAGGCAGACGATCGTGTACGAGAGATATATCTTGGCCGACAAAAAGTCGCCCATTAGCAGGATGTTGAAACGTGCCCCCAGCTTCGTTCTCGGCTCGACAAGATCCTCAACGTACCCGAGAGGGTACGCCTCCGGTCTTCTCTCGCCTGCGGCCTCGCTGGAAGCCCGTTTGAACATCCTGCAAAGGCAACTGAAGCTACGCTATGCTCCAGCTTGATAAAATCAACGCCTACTACGGCGAAAGCCACATTCTTCGGGATGTGTCCTTTACGATCGATCCCGGAGAGGTCGTATGTCTCATGGGCCGCAACGGGGTCGGGAAGACGACCACACTCAAAGTACTGACCGGCCTCCTACCCGCGAGGTCGGGACGGATGATGTTCGATGGAGCCGATGTTACAAAGGAGGCGACCGACTGGCGGGCACGTCGTGGGCTGGCTTGTGTGCCGCAGGGCCGGGAGATCCTTCCTCACCTGACGGTTCGGGAGAATTTGCTGCTCGGTTTCTGGGCGAGGTCGGACAAGGCAAACGGGACGGTCGAGAAGGCCGCGTTCGACGAGGTCTATCACCTATTTCCCAAGCTCACAGAAATTCTCAATCGTCCAGGCGGTGTCTTGAGCGGCGGCGAACAGCAGCAGTTAGCGATCGGCCGCGCGATCTTGTCCAATCCGAAGCTGCTCTTGCTGGATGAACCGACAGAAGGGATTCAGCCTTCGATCGTGGATCACATCGAAGACGTGATTATTGGATTCAAACAACAACGCCGTTTCGCCATTTTGTTGGTCGAGCAGGGTCTCCACTTTGCCGCTCGCCTGGCGGAGAAATATGTGGTGATGGCCAAAGGGGCGGTGGTGGTATCGGGCAAGAGTACTGAGTTGAGCGCGGAAAAAGTAAAGCAGTATTTGACGGTATGATCGCGGGTCCTGTCGCCAGTCAGTCCAGCCGTCCTCGCACCCCGCCCGGTGTAGGGCCCCCGCTGCGGGCGGCTGGGCTCCCAGACTGGCGCCACCCGCAATCGAGGAAGGCGTTGTCCGCTGTCTGGGGAGGAAGAAAAGGGAGGAACGGCCAATTGCCCTTCTTGCCCGCGGAACACGTACGGTGAAGCGGTGCCGCCCGGGATAAGAGCACGTCTCGTCGCGCTCGGGGTTGGGTGGCTAAGAAAGTTGCGCGCGCTAGAGTTCTATTCAGCTACCCAGCTGGATTGATTTCCTTGCCCGACAAGAGGGGGGCGAGAGGAAAAAGCACCGGCGTGATTGCTGCCGGGGGCGGTTGATCTCAGAGGGGGGGATCGCTATCATTCTGCGCCTGTCTGCCCGATCGCATGGAAGCTAAGGGAGAGGGCGGCGTAGAAAGGCGCAAGATCGATCGGTGATGGTTACCGAAAAGTGGAATATGCGACGGTGCGTGTCTGCCTTCATGATGACCGTCTCACTGGTGGGTTGTGCGACCGGGTCCTATACGCCGCTGGTCGAGACGGAACAGGATCTGGTCGAGCAGCTGAAAGACAATGTCTACCGTGTCGAATATCGCGTGAGTTCTTTCACGTAGCAGGAACAGT
>CBDDRH010000095.1:0-14869 GCA_965233025.1 uncultured bacterium | reverse complement strand
TAGTTCTTGACGAATTCTTCCGCGTTCGTTTCAAGCACGTCGTCGATTTCATCAACCAGTTTATCGATGTCTTCCTTCAACTTCTTGCCGGCTTCGACGACCTTCGGATTGGCCTTGACCTCTTCCTTCCCCTGAGGCTCTCGCCGAGGTTCCTGTTTCCGCTCTTGTTTCTCCATCCGAGCACCTCCCGTGATTCTGGGAAACTCTCGTGGATCAGCCACCGGCGTGATCCCGTACGATCACCTTACTCCACGACTCTTTTAGCCGTCAAGCCAACCAGAGAATCGTCTCTCGTCACTCGTGAAGCGTATCTCGTCGAAGACCAGGAGGCTTTCAGTCACGCGAGATACGAAAGACGAACGACGCATATGTCGCCCTATCACACGAGCAGCGAAACAATGAGCAACGCGACGATGTTGATGACCTTAATCATCGGATTGATCGCCGGACCGGCCGTATCCTTATAGGGATCACCGACCGTGTCGCCCGTCACCGCCGCCTTGTGGGTATCCGTCCCCTTCTTGCCCTGCTCTTCAATATACTTCTTGGCGTTGTCCCAGGCGCCGCCGCCGCTTGTCATCGAAATGGCGACGAATAGACCGGTGACGATACTGCCGACAAGCATGCCGCCCAAGGCCTGCGGTCCCAGAATTACGCCGACCACAATCGGCGAGATGACCGGGATCAATCCCGGCACCATCATCTTCTTGATCGCTGCCTGCGTCACGATATCCACACAAGTCCCGTATTCCGGCTTGCCCGTTCCCTCCATAATCCCTTTGATCGTCCGGAATTGCCTGCGCACCTCTTCCACCACGAGACCAGCCGCTTCTCCCACCGCTTTCATGCAGAGGGCCCCGAAGATAAAGGGCAGCATCCCGCCCAAGAAGAGTCCGACCAGGACGGAAGGATTGGAGAGGTCGAACGTGCTCGCCCCGCTCCCTTTTGCCACCTCACGCGCATATTCGGCAAACAACACCACTGCTGCGAGACCAGCCGATCCGATCGCATAGCCCTTGGTCACCGCTTTCGTCGTGTTACCGACTGCATCCAATGGATCGGTGATGTCCCGCACCTCTTTGCCGAGGTGAGCCATCTCCGCAATACCGCCTGCGTTGTCTGTGATCGGACCGAACGCATCGATCGCCACGACGATACCGGCCATCGACAACATCGACACCGCCGCAACGGCCACGCCGTATAAGCCGCCTGATGCCGCGCCGCCGCAGATCCAATAGCTTGTGAGAATCGCTGCTCCGATCACCACCACTGGCCAAGCTGTTGCTTCCATTCCAACCGCCAGTCCGGCGATAATGTTGGTCGCATGGCCCGTTTCACTGGCCTTGGCAATAGCCTTGACCGGCTTATAACTCTTGGAGGTGTAATAATCGGTGATGAAGACGAGAGCCAGCGTCACAGCCAAGCCAATCAAGGCCGCGAGGTAGTAACTCAACCCACTGACGCCGCCCACACCATCCATAATCGAAGAGGTCACGGGAAAGAAGGCAATCGCCGCAATACCGCCCGCCACAAATAGACCCTTGTAGAGCGCCGTCATGATCTCGCCGCCCTGGCTCACCTTCACGAAGAAAATACCGATGATCGTCGCGAAGATCGTGACGCCTCCAAGGGCCAGCGGATACAGAATCGGAGCGCTGACTCCCTTGAACAGCGTGAAGGCCAACACCATCGCCGCCACCGTTGTTACCGCGTAGGTTTCGAAAAGGTCCGCAGCCATACCGGCACAGTCGCCGACATTGTCGCCCACGTTGTCTGCAATGACAGCCGGATTGCGAGGATCGTCTTCTGGAATTCCCGCTTCGACTTTTCCCACGAGGTCTGCGCCGACGTCCGCCGCTTTGGTATAGATACCGCCGCCCACACGGGCGAATACCGAAATCAAACTCCCGCCGAACCCAAGACTCAATAACGCATGGATTGCATGCTCCTGCCCCGCAAACTGCGCAGCCAAGGAGTAGAAAAGGGTAATGGCCAGCAAGCCCAAGCCGATCAACAAGAGCCCAGTCACCGCACCGCCACGGAACGCCACGGTCAACGCGGAGTTCATCCCCTGATGGGCAGCCTGCGCCGTACGGACGTTCGCCCGCACCGCGATAACCATTCCCACGTAGCCAGCCAGCGACGACGCGCCGGCGCCGATTAAGAACCCAACGGCAGTCAGTAGTCCGAATTTGTCGGAGAAGGCCCCTGCCCCCCACAAGAGTGCGAATAACACAGCAGCAACGACGGCAACGGTCTTATATTGGCGGTTCAGATAGGCGCTTGCGCCTTCCTGGATTGCCTTGGCAATATCTTGCATCTTCTGGTTTCCGGCATCGAGTTTGAACACCCACATGGCCAGATACAGGCCGTAGGCAATGCCGGTCACCGCAGCTATCAACGCAAACGTAATAATGACTGAGTCGCTCACAGTGCTCTCCTCCCAATGAATTCAAGGGCTCTTTATGTCACACGGTTCCCTCTGGCTTCAACCCATCAAAAGTACGTGTGGGGGGGAAACCGAAGGGTGGTGCAGGCTTAGTCTTGCAGCTAACTAGCCGAAAAGTTGCGCCATTCTATACAGGTGACGAGAGAGGATCAAGATAAAAGACGGGGCCATTTTGCTGAGTACTCAACGCACACTTTCTGGCTAAACCAGGGTGTAGGAAACCGCTCTATTCTACTCCGGCCTATTCAGGCGCATTCCAGCCCCTGACGCTGCTGTCGAACCGTGAGTCACGAGAGCAGTCATGATAGGATGTGCGGCAAGCTGATGAGACTCACCATAAGCCGGCCCACGGAAAATCACGCAAGGAGGACGCATGTCGACCATTGAGAAATCCATTGAAGTCAACGTGCCAGAGTATACCGCCTACTCTCAATGGACGCACTTTGAGGAATTTCCCAGCTTCATGGAAGGTGTGAAAGAAGTCACACGGCTGGATGCGAAGCGGTTTCATTGGAAAGCAGAAATTGCGGGGCAGGATAAGGAGTGGGATACGGAGATCACAGAACAGATGGCGGACCAGCGTCTCGCATGGACGAGTAGAGGCCGCGCCATCAAGGGATGGGTCGTGACATTTCATCGACTCTCGAATACCAGGTCCAAGGTCATGCTGCAATTAGAGTATGACCCTGAGGGTGTCGTCGAACAGACAGGAGATGCATTGGAAGTGGTGTCTTCACGCGCGCAGGGAGATCTGGAGCGATTTAAGGCGTTCATCGAAAAGCGTTGGAGCCCGCCTGGTCGCGAAACAATCTTCGATAATTTCCCCATGTAGGTGAACGAACTGATCTGACGGATGAAGCTCCCTCTACCGGTCGGGCTTCGCAGCATCAATCTGCCAGCCACCTACTCTGCTGGATCAAGCACTCCTCTTCTTCCCCGACGCCTTCACGATCGTTTCTGCTCATCGGAATCAGTCCTTGAAGACATCTGGATAGACCTGTTTCATACACATCTGGCAAACACCATGACTAAACTCAACCTCTGAATGGTCCTGAATGTACTCCTCCAGTTGTTGCCAATCCCCGGCGTCCGTCCGCACCCTCTTGCAGTTGGCGCAGATCGGAATAAGCTTGCGTAACACCTTGACTTCTCGCAGCGCTTGTTCGAGTTCCTGTGTGCGCATGAGCAACTCCCGCTCTCTCGCCTTCCGCGTGATCCGTTCTTCTCGTAACGTGAGGGCCGAGGACACGCGGGCAACGAGTTCCACGGAACTGACTGGTTTGCGAATATAGTCCATCGCACCGGATGCAAAGGCTGCGAGGAGGTCCTTCTCTTCGGTCTTTGCTGTCACGACAATGATGGGGATATCCTGGAGGCTTTCGGTTTTCTTAATCCGGCGGCACGCTTCAAGCCCATCCACACCAGGCAGCATGATATCCATGAGGATAAGATCAACCTCTCTCGTCTTTTGCCCAGCATTACCCTGGCCTAAAATCCCCAACGCAGCCTCAGCAGTATCGGCAACTATCAGGGACTCGTAACCAGCAGTCCGAAGTCTGGTCGATAGTAGATCTTGCTCGTCTCGCGAATCATCTACAATTAAAATGACCACGATTCCCCCCTTTTCGGAGTATGTGATTGGAGTACATTGAGCGAGTCATCACGATTTGCTTCGAGACTTCTTCCGGTTAAAGCCCGTGGCCTTATTCGCAACTGAACTCTTCTTCTCAAATTGAGTACGGTCATGCACCTCCTGCGGACCACGCTCCCATGGTGTCTGTGGCTGTTTTCCCATTCTCCGCTACCATCAGTTCGAGATTTGCGCATCGTCAGGAAAAGGCGCTTAATCCCCTTGACGGGCACGATCAGGACCTTGACCATGATCAAACAGCGCGCCCACCCACTCTGTCATTCGTTCGCGATTCATCCCGCATCCTCCTTCAGACTCTCGATATTACGTTCCTATAGAAAGAGTTTTTCTCGGAAACCCTGAAGGATTGGGTACGAATCAATTTCAACTTAGCGTGAGTGCCCGATATTACGCTCAGTAGCGTCCCCAGTTCCATAGAACAAATTGGGCCGGGCTCATTGAGGTCCTGAAAGGGATAGGTTTACCCCGATGGTCGACTTTGTTATAGTGGCGGCGGGGGGAATAATAGTGGGCGTGGCGCCGGATTATATTTTGGTAGAGGGGCAGACATTCAGCAAGGCAAAGCTGTCGCTCGATAACCACGTCTACAAGAACTGTGCGATCGACGACTGTGACATCTATTTCAGCGGTGGACAGTACGAACTGCTCGACACCCATATTACCAATTCCCGCCTCATCCTCAACCACCCGGCCAAGGGCATGTACAACGCCCTTCAGATCTTTAAGATGAAGTCGCCTGGCTCCAGCATCATCTGCGAATAGCGCGTATCGCGCTATTCGCGCGAGACTTGCGAGACATGCGAGAAAAGCGGGACGGGCCGGAAGTGTCATCTTCACGAGTCGCGCTAGTCTCGCTCGCGCTTCACGAACGACGTTACTTATTGACCGAGACATTCTCGGCGTACTTGACGATCTCGATCGGCTGGAAAACTGGGTCCTGTGATCCTGCGGAGGACTCGGCCTCGACACGCTGCAGGAATGGGGCTGGACCGGTGATCGGCGCGTAGTTGAGCGTCACTTCCACATCGAATGTCTTGGTGTCTTTTGGTGTGGGAAACGTAAAGATCTCAACGCGCAGTTCTTCCGGCTTCAAGACCGTATCCTCAAGAACCTTGACCGCCTCAAAATCAAAGCTCGTCTTCTGACCCTTGGCATCCTGATAGACTCGGCCATAGACCCGCTTGTCGGTATACACGGTCCTCAGATTCTTCCCTTTGATATCCAAATCGAGCATCACGGTTGCCCAGGCAGGATGGGTAGCAGGCAGATTGTGGGGAACAAGACTTTGCACCTTTACCGTGACCGTGGTGTTCTCTCCCTCGATTTTTGCTTGGACGTCCAGCTTGGCCGCTTCCTGGCGGAGCTTCCCAATCCGTCCGGGAAACGTATGGTTCGCCACCTTGCGTTTCTTCTCCCCGTTTGCGGACTCACCGATCTGCTCCGGCATGTGACAGGTCTGGCACTCCTTGCCGGACTTCACGGCCTTGCTCTGATCCCAGTTGCCCAGTAGGTCGTTGGTCTTGCCTAAATTGGCGGCCGAGGGTACCGATTGGTGGCAATTGAGGCAGAGATCGGATTTCTGAAACAGTCCCAACTCCACCGACCGGTGCGCACGGTTCTGAACAGAGTCCTTATAGGGTCCGTAGAGTGTCTTGCTTTCGAGTTCGTACTTGGGCTCCGGTGGTTGTTTCGTCCGATCGACCTGCTTGATCAAGTGGCATTGCGCGCAGGCCACCCCGTCCAGAGACGGGTCACCGGCCTTGGCCTGATCGATAAAGAGCTGGACTTGAGCAGGGAATTCGCGCACGTGCGGCGCATGACAGCGAAAGCACACCGCCTTATCTTTTCCTGCCGGGGAAGACAGAAACGCGTCGAGCGAGGCTCGGAAGGCCGGAGAATGGATCGAACGCGAGAGCGGAGAGGTTTCCCACTCCTCAAACACACGCTCATGGCAACGTTTGCACTTGCTGGATGTCGGAAAGGCCTGCTCGATGGTACTCTGCGACATAGCCAGCTCTTCTGCAAACGTGCCTCGGGCAAGCCAGGGAGCAAGAAGTACCACACCCACCACGATCACCGTACCGATACCGATCTTCACACGGCTTGAATTTCGCACCATCATCCTATTCTTCCACTTCAAGAGCACCAAGCAGGATGCTCAAAAAGGCTGTCCCGCATACAAAGACCGTTATTTGGTTGAACCAAACAAACCAGATAGACCAGACCAACCAGACAAACCGGGCGATTAGAGTGTTTTGGCCCGATAGGTCAATAGCCGAGGCTGCGTATACTCATCGAAAATCTTTTTCGCGCTCTCCCGATCCTTATCGGTCGCCAAGGTCGCGAGATATTTCTCTTTAAGCGCCGGTTCGGGTGTCGGAATCAACGCATAGTTCAATACCGCTTCAAGCGATGCGGCAGTCGATCCGGCTGGGATCGCAAGGGCGAAGGGGACTTTTCGTGTATGACCCCCCTTGATGAAGGGATCAGGAATAGGGCCACGAAGAATTTTGTCGTAGGGTAAACCGAACTGCTTGGTCTCTTCCTTCAACACCTTACCTTGCGCATCCTTCGCGGTCAGGATCAGGTAAAATTGCTTGAGCACAGGATCGCCGTCGGGGAAGCTGTGAGGGAGGCTACCGATTCTCACCAGCGCCGTCCCCTCCACCACAGAAGCCGATTTGACGGCCTCAAGATCCACGCGGGGCATCCATTCAGCCTGCAAATTTCGATTTTTGAGAATGGTGCCGGACACCACCACCCCACGGAACCAGTGCCGGCCGATTGAGCGGGTCATGGCGCCGCGCTTTGAGGTGGAACTGCCGGTTGAAGACTCCATGTGGCAGTCTTGGCACACCGTCCCCTGCAAGATCTCACCGGCCAGATCTTTCTGCGTCACATCCTTCACTTTATCGAAATGACAGGACGCGCAATAGCTTGCGCCACGGAACAGTTCGGATTGCGTCGCGGGATGGACAAGATTTTCCTCCGGGTCCGCATAGGGCCCATAGATCATCTTGCCCGGCTCGATCTTGAACGAGGGAGGAGAGTTCAGTGTCTGCTCAACCTGCCTGATCAGATGACAGGAAGCACAGCCGATGCCCTCCACTTGCGGTTTGCCGGACAACACCTGAGCCACAATCTTGTCTGCATATTGTGGAAACACGGTGGTCGACGGAACATGACAGGCGAGACAGCGGCGGCGCTCGTCGGTCGTCGGATTGGTCTGCAACCAGACCCCCAACACGGTACGGAAAACCGGTGACTCCAGCGACGTGCCATGCAGGAGCGCCGCATCGACCCGGCCGAAGGTCTTGAGATCCGGCGTCTGTTCGCGCGCACCTTTCCATTCTTCATAATGCCGATCATGACATTGTTTGCAGTCTTCCGATCGGATGAAGATTTTTTCGATATCCGCTACCCAATCAGCTGCAGCTGGAACCTCTGGTTTCTGTGCAATGGCGCGGCCATGGTACAGGCCAATGACGCCCACCACGAGCGTAAGTAAGAGGGCGGCGGCAATTCGTGGCGCGTACCGTTTGCGTCGTACCATCCTCAATCCCGCTTACATCCGACGAAATGGAAATTCACCCCCCACCCGACCGGATCACCCGGATCCGCCGGCTCATATGTGCCAACGGTGAAATTGCATTCTTTCATTCCTCGCTTGATCGCTCTCCCGAAATCTAACATGTTTCTGATCTCTGCCTTGTCGATTTCTTTGATGATGGATCGAACCTTGATGCCGGCATAGTCGGCGCGCGAGCTCCCGATCACTTCGAACACCGCAACGCCCTGCGCCCGTTCGAGTTTCAACTCTTTTTTGATAGCCTCGTCCACGTCTCCGACGATCACGCCGAATTCTTCCCCCAATCGCCCGGCTTCTTCCACGGTCATCGGTTCCTGATTCGCCGCACTCATCGCCACCGGCGCCGGGGCGATACAGCCCAGGATTCCCATGCACAGACTGACACACAAAACAAAAGCCCTTCCACTCCGAAGGGCCTTTGATTGAGCACCGACTGACATGATTCGAGCATCCTCCAACGTTGACGCCTCTCATCCGTCAGCAGAGCAATCTCGCAAGATGCTCAAAATGGTCGTCCGCGAGGCCACAGGGAGCGAGCTAAGTGAGGCGTACCCTCTGGGTACGTCGCAGCGAAGGTCGCGACTGAGAACGAAGCTGGCGGCCATTTTCAGCATCTTGCTAGAGTTTTGAGACTGGGTCGATGACAAGCTGAAACCAGGGCGCGACAGCTTTCTGTCCGTTCCGCTCTTTGTTCTCACCGTTCCATACTGCAAACGACACGGTTTGTACCCGGCCCGGAATCAGTTTGGCTTCGTTCTCCTGCTCTTCACTCACCAACGGTCTGCGCATGACGACATGCCATACCCCATCTTTCCATACAGCCTTCCCCTGAACTCGGCCCTGTTTCTCTTTGGTCGTCAGAGTACTAAAGCCGCCACCGATGAGATCCTCGACAGAAGAGACCCGGCGCGGAATGACTTCAAACGTCCGCACACCATCGCGAGCTTTCTCGGAAGTCTTGGCAGCGCGGCGATCGATATCGCTCTGCCAATCGGCCTTCCAATGCCAAATATTGATGTAGTGATCGAGTTGGCCCATGCAAAAGAACGCGGGAGCATCGCCGAGCGGAAGTCCGATCGCGACTCCGTCCCGAAAGGTCCCCGGCGTCAGACGGTCGTTCTTCGTGTTGTCCTGCCATTCAAGCAGAAACGCGATCTCGGCGCCGTTGTGGAGCGACCTCACCGTCAAGGCTCGCGCGGTCGGCTCCGGCCAGACCGGCCTGGTAATAACCTGACCGCTCAACGGAATCGTCATCGGCGAGATCTTAGCCCAGGCGGCATCATCGGGCCCCGTCGGCAGTTCTCCCTCAACGAGACGTGCGCGAATACTCATCCCCTCAGAGCTGACAAGGGGCACGCCGAAGCCTACTAAGACGCCAGCCACAACCAAAATGAAGAGAAACAGGAGCAGGACAGGGCGGGAAGAAATCTTCGTCGTCGTACGCACGATGCAAGATCCTCGATTGACCGGCGCGAGCACATCGTGATGGGCTCAGACTACCACACAGCCCGATCGCGGCCGAACCGACTGCGCTCAATTGCTACCAGAGTTTCACGCGACGAATTTTGTTTTCGCCCCGTTCGCAGATGTAGAGATAGCCCTGGGAGTCTAATGAGAGTCCGACTGGAGAGTTGACGACAGCCTCCACTCCGAGAAGTCCGTCTCCATGTTTTACCGTCCCGGCGGACTCTTTCGCCACGAAGCGTGCAGCGCCGCAACCACCCATATTCTTATCTTCGTAGCCGCTGTCTCCGTTGCCTGCCACTGTCGTGATCAGGCCGGTCGCAACCTCAACCTTGCGGACGCGATGGTTCATCGTGTCGGAGATGTAGAGGTTATCCTGTTGATCGACCACTACGGCCTCCGGTGCATGGAGCATGGCTCTGATCGCCGGCTTATCGTCACCATCATAGCCGTATCGACAGACGCCGGCCACCGTCGAGATGATGCCGCTGCGGTGATCGATACTGCGGACACGGTTACTGCCTTTGTCGACGAAAATAATATCGCCTTTCCCATTCACCGTGAGCCCGACGACATCGTAGATACGCGCCTCGAGCGCGGGTTTCCCATCGTCGAGATACATGGACATGTCCAGCCCGTCTGAACAGACCGGCATGAGCCAGCCATGATCGTCGCTGAAATCGATGCCGATGGCATCGCCGGAGAGCACGACCAGATTCCTCGCAACAAGCGGTTGCTCGCGAGCCTCGTCTTCAGCCGTCCAAGTCCCGGCCACGGTTGTGACGATACCCGTCCTGGGATCGTAGCGACGGATCCGGTGCGCCTGGGTGTCGGCGATGTACATCACGTCGTTGGGATCGAAAGCGATTGCGGCCGGCCACGTGAGGTTAACCTCGAGGGCCGGACCATCTCCGTTGAACCCATGCTGCCCGGTCCCGATGATTGTGGTAATGATGCCCGTCTCGCGGTCCACTTTCCGGATACGGTTACTGCCGGAATCGCAGATATAGAGATCGTTGCGGGAGTCGAACGCGACGTCGAGCGGCAAATAGAGGCCGGCTTCCCCACAGAGGCCTTCATCGCCGCTATAGCAGGTTTCGCCGATCCCGGCAAAATTATGGAGCGTGCCTTCCCTAAGATTGACCCGCCGGATACGATCCGACCCGGACTCGGCAAAGTAGAACCAGGTTTCGTCCTTGTCGAGCGCGGCGTGATGGGGCAGTGGAATCCCGGACTTGACCGCCCGTTTTCCGTCGCCGGTGCTCCGGGCCTTGCCGTTGCCTGCGAAGGTTTCGATATACCCTGTCGCGAGTTGAAGCTCGGTCTCCATAATGTCCGTGGCCCTTGTCCCGGCTGGCTAGCCGCGTGAAACTGAATGAGCCGGCGCGGCCGGCTGTTCCACGGACGCCGGTGCTTGCGCCATGGGTTCCGGAATCGGTTGCTGCGGGGTGGCGGCCATCTGCTGCTGGGCCGCTTGGGCTTCGGCTTCAATCGCGTCCGCTTCATTCACGGACTTCTTGAAGCCCCTAATCGCTTTGCCGACGCCTTCCCCCAGTTGAGGTAATTTCCCCGCGCCGAAGATGATCAGCACGATGAAGAGGATCAGGATCAACTCTGTAAAACCAAGACTCCCAAACATGGTGTGTTCCTCCGTATGAATGGGTTAATCAGGTTGCACTGCTGTCTTTAGTCCGTTTGGAAAATCGTTCCTTCAAGCGCTTCCTGGCCTGCTCGGCCTGCTCGAACATCTTCGCCTTGTCGTAGACGCTGATTAAGTTGTAATAGGCCAGCGGCTCCTCGGGATTCTGTTCAACGGCCTCTTCCATGACCTTGATGGCGAGATCCGTCTTCTTGTGATTCAGCGCCAGCTCCATCAGCTTGAAACTGCCTTCCAGATGCTTCGGGTCCAATTCGAGCGTTCGGACATAGCATTGGATGGCCATGTCGATCGTATTGTAGTCCGAGACCTGGGGATTATAGAGTTCAACATAGACCCCAGCAAGATTGTACCAGGCCATGGGATCGTCCGGCGTAATTTCCACAAGGCGCTCGTAATACCCCTTGGCCTCCATGAATTTCTTTTTGTCGGCATAGACCCGGCCAAGATTGAAGAGTGCCAGGACATCGTGGGGAAACACGTCGAGCGCATGCTTGAATTCGGTTTCCGCTTCATCCGTCATAGCCTTCGTGGCGTAGATCGTGCCCAAATTCGAATAGTACATCGCAAGCGACCGATTCATCTCGGCGCGGAGCCCTTCCGCCATCTCAATCGACTTCTTGACCTCCACAAGTGCGTCATCCATCCGGCCCTTGCTGAAATACAGCTCGCCTAACCGACAGCGGGCCTGAAAATCATCGGGCTCAATCGCCAAGAGCTTTTCAATCTCGGCGATTTCTTCATCGGGGCTCAGCGGCTGATCGCCGGGATCGACGATGGTCTGGCTTTGTTCAGGAACAGAGACGGTTGGTTCGTTCATACGATTCCCTGTAATTAAAAGTCTGTTAAATGTGTCCGCCCGCCAATGAATCCGGTCTGCTGACCATGGGAGCGTTTGCTGCCGACGCCGGTTCCGTCGCATCGCGCCGCTGCCGGTCCATGGTTAAAAGCATCGCGCCGAGCACCACCATGAGCGTCAGGTTGGAATACAGGAGCGCGTATCCCGCGATAAACATCAATCCAAGGCCGTATCCGGCAAGCCGCCCCATGTGGAGTAACTTAATCACCGTGTACGACCAGCACAACAGGCCTGTCAGGTAGAACGCAAACGGGAGGAAAAACGTGTAGCCCATGCCGAACTGAAAGATCCACCCGATGCCGTCCGCCGCCTTCCGAATGTTACTGGCCATCCCAGCATCATACCGATGGAGCAGATAATCTAAGAACAGCATCACCGTAAACACGGACACGGAGGTCACCCAAAACCAGATGGCGCGGCGGCGTTGCCGATGATTGCGAGTCCGAAACGAGACGCCCTGCCCGTAGGCCCACATCACCAGGATGCTGGACAAGACCAAGAGCACTTCACCTCCACGATGCGCCTCATACACCAAGGGCGGGGCCGCGACGGTTCCGATAAAGCTATAGATGGTGGACATGATCTGATAATACAACCAGCCCCCGACCCCTAGGAGATAGGTGATGCCCAGGATGCGATGCGACCATTCGGTATGGGTGGAGATGTATTCCACCATCAGACAAATCAACGCGATCAGCGCCACGATGTTATAAATAGCCGACCCCAGGAAGGCGGGAGGGACCAACAAGAAACCTACCGTAAGGAGCAACAGGAGCGCGACACAGGGAATCACGATCCTATTCGACCCCACAAACCCGCGATTGGTCACCCGATTGATAGCCGCGACACTCAGCGCAAGAAACAACAGAATCGCCACGACATTGAGCAGCCACTGCCCAATCTGCGTCAAGGCCGTGAAGGTTGGGATAATCCATTCATGCTCCTGGGCCAGCTTGCTGAGGTGCATCCCCAACCGCGATACGAGCCGATACAGGATCAATTCCGAGAAGGAAACGATCAGGACAAGCTTAATCGTGTACCGAAATAACAGGGATTGATCGCTGAGCTTTCCCGTAATCCGGTCGATGGTGGGGTTCGTGGCAATCACTCCGTACACCCTTGAGACGCGTGCGAATTATACTGACCGGGAAGAGACAGGATCAACGTCGTGTGGGACAGGCTCATGACGACCCCGCAGGCTGCGGTTCGCGCACTTCCTGTGCTTTGGCCCGTGCGATGTACAGCAATCCATCAGCCATCGAGTAGTTGAACGGCAACTCGCACACGACTTCACTCACCTTTTCATAGACATGCTGATAGAGGTGCTCCGCTTCGTCCGGCGTCATGCCTTCCGTCACTTCATAGAAGAATCCCAGGCTCAAGTCCTCTGCCGATGGGCGCATGATGCGCCTGATTCCATAGCCTCCGGGGTCGCTCATGATCGGCGCTTCTTTTTCCAAATCGAAAAGGCACGGCTGACAAGAGAACCCGTACGATCCGTGAAGCCGCTCGTTCTCCACGATGAAATTCATCGTCTCCCTGGCTTCTTCTTCCTTCTCGGTCGGGAACCCGACAATGATGTAGCAATGCACCGCGATCCCGAGATCGACGCAATCGCCGGCAATGCGCCGTACCCATTCCTGCTTGATCCCTTTCTTCATAAAGTCCATCACCCGCTGATTGAACGACTCCAATCCGAATACGATCTTCAGGCATCCGGCATCCCGCATCGACGCCAGGAGTTCACGGGTCAGATGCTTCTCGAAGCGCATCTCACAGGTCCATTTGATATCCAGCTTCTTGTCGATGATCTGCTGGCACAATCGCTTAGCCGGCGAGAGTGCCACGCACTCGTCGGTAAAGAAGAACCGTTGCGCCCCGTACCGCTGTTTGAGCCATTCCAATTCCTCGACGGTCCGTCCCGGTTCTTTCTGCCTGAAGTTCTGGTGATCCAGCGTGAGAGCACAGAACGCGCAGTCCTTGTAATAGCACCCTCGTGAAAACTGCACAGGCAGCACCGGCTCCGGCGACAAATACAGCCCGAGTGGGAAGCCATCGTAGTTGGGAGCCGGCAGCTGGTTGATATTTTCAGAGTAAAACGGCTGGTTGACCGTAATCTTCCCGTTCTGGCGATAGATCAGGTTCGGGACTTTGCTGAAATCTTTTTTCCCGGCCATTTGATTGACGAGTTCGAGCAGCGCAGTTTCGCCCTCGAACACGATGATATCGTCGGTCAGATCGAAGAGACTCGGACAGCGCCGCACATTATCCACCAATCTGGTGAAGATGCTGCCGCCGATGGTCAGATGGATGTTGGGAGCGACATCCTTGATCAAACGACAGAGTGTGAGACCGGGGATAATTTGCGAGGTTGCCGTAATCGACACGCCGATCAAGTCAGGCTCGTCACCGATAATCGACTGAACGAAATGCTCACGGAAAAGCCGGATATAGGGGTTCTGGCTTTCATCCCTGATGATCTTCATCAGATCTTTGGATGAATAGATGGAATAGTTACCGAACTGATTGTCAACGACCGTCAGTCGGGTTGGGAAATAGAGGGTGGAAATCACTTCCAGCCATTTGTCGATGAGAAAGAGACTTTCCTTATAGGATTCAAGATCGTAGAAGCCCTCACTACGGAGGGTCTCTTTGGCCGGCTCAATCCGATCGATGAGATACGGAAAACGGTCCAGCGACTCCACCACTCTCGCCAAATGCTCGGCACTTCCTGGTCCGGTTTCTCCGGTGTGCTCCCGCTCGAGCGTTCGCTGTTTATCGACTAACTCCTGATAGAGATCCGCTCCATATGAATGAGTGACGACCCTGTCTAAGAGCTCGATCCCCAGATCGCGTTGGGAGACGTTCGTGACACCGCCCTGCGTCAGAAATCCCGTCAACGAGGGGAGGCTCAGATAGGGTTGTGACGGATGCCACGTTGGAGGAAAGAGCAGTGAAATTTTCATGCTGATTCACTACCAACTGGATGAGAAATAAGATGATTTATCAATACATTCAGACTCGTTTTTATACACTCCGCTCTCGGCCAAATGCAACCATCGTGGCCCCCTCTTCATCAGTAACACGAAGGGCAGGGCGTTCGGAGGAACCCCCTGCCCTTTTAATGGGATGCGCCGGCCGGTGGCGTTAGAGCCAGGTCACGCGCTCGGCGGGCCGAATGTAGATCGGCTCCTCGACCT
>CBDDRH010000094.1:0-4372 GCA_965233025.1 uncultured bacterium | reverse complement strand
ATGGTAATCGGCCAATTGGTCCTGTACTCCTTCGACGGTCGAGAGGATGTCGAAGGCTTCGTCGACCATTTCGAGTCGATAGTAGAGCTTGCCTAAATAGAATTGCAGAGCGGGGTTGTTCGGGTCTTGCCGAAGGGCTTCCTGATAGACACGGATAATTTCGCTGGGCTCGCCCTGTTCGAGAAAGAGTTCTTCCAGGCGGTGCAGGATGATGTTGCTCCGGGTCTTGGCATAGACCTTCTTGAGAATTTCTACAGCCTGCTTGGTTTTGCCTTCCCGGATCAAGATTTCTCCAATGCCGACATAGGCGGGTAAGAACGTCCGGTCTTTCTTAATGGCGCCGCGGAAGTAGCGTCGTGCCTTATCGGGGTGGCCTCGTTCCAGAAATTGGCGTCCGACCTCGTAGGTGCAGCCGGTGAGGAGATGGGCCTCGGCCTTGCGCTCCGGCTCAGGCAGGTTCGCCTTCAGGAGGCGATGTTGGATTTCGAGCGCCTCGCTCCATTTTTCGAGGCGGATCAACAGATCGCGCTTGCGAATGAGCGCGGTGAGGTTGTCCGGTTCGATCTTGAGCATTCTTTGCAAGGTCTGCAAGGCGTCCTCATACCGCTTGGCGCCCTCCAAATCGTTGGCCAACTCCAGCAGAATTTCGATGTTGCGCTCGTCGACGCGATTTGCCCGTTGGTGGAGGCGGATCGCCTCTGCAAAGTTGTGTTCCACGCGGTAAATGTTTCCCAGCCAGAGCAGCGAATCGACACGATTCGGGTCCATGGCCAGCGCTCGTTCGAACAAACTGATGGCTTCGACAGTGCGTTTGGACATGATGGCATGGGTGCCTTCACGATGGAGCGCATCGATTTTTTCTTTGCGCCTCAACAGCCGCGTGCTGCGCCAGTTGCCGATGACATGGGCGGTTTGCCGCATGCCGACTGCCAAGGCCACGAGCACAGCGCCGACAGCCATGGAAAAGACGACAAGCGTGACAGGACTCAGTTCGAATTGGAAGGAGGGGCTGGTCCGAACTGCGACCGTCCCAGGGTTTAGTTCACGGAAATAGCTGTAGAGGAAGATTCCGGCGCTGACGAGGAAGATAGTGGTGAGCAGTCGGAGCATCGATCTAGGCCTTTATTTTCACGGGCGCCTTTTTCCGCTTCACGGGCCGTGGGGTGACGGCTGATTGTGTGGCTGCCGGTTTATTCGGGATGGCGATGCGTTTTGCGTCGGCCCACAACCGTTCGAGTGCGTAATGCTTCCGAACATCCTGTCTGAAAATATGGACGATGACATCACCAAAGTCCATCAGAACCCACTGTGAGGACCGCATGCCTTCGATGCCCAGCGGTTTGGAGCCGGAGCGAGAGAGGATACTGTCTATATGATCGGCGGTGGCACTCGCTTGGCGATCCGAATCCGCAGAGCCTATGACCAGGTAGTCGGCAACGGAGGTCAGCGGCGCTACCTGGAGAATGAGAACGTCGGTGGCCTTCTTATCGAGCATGGCCCGGGCAATGGCGAGGGCCGTGGACCTAGCTGTTCGTACGATTACGGTCCTCTTGGTAGAGATGATGCTGAAGTATATAAGATTCCACTAAGGGCGGCAACAGATTTGCCGTCGGGAGTCCTTGGCGGACTCGCGAGCGAATGTCCGATGCAGAGACCGCGCAGGGTGGTAGTTTGAGACAGATTAGGCTTTGGGTTCCGAGCGGCGCCTCGATTCGGGAAATCCGTTCTGCATCGAGGTCCGCTAGTGAGGGATAGGGAATCGGCGGAAGCAACGCGACGGTTGAGAGGGAACGAAACGACAGGCCTGGCCGGGAAAGGACGACGAAGCGGCAGAGGTCTAGCAATGTCCGCGGCTCACGCCAGGATGGAAAATCCAGGAAGGCATCAAGCCCGATCAAAAAAAAGAGCTGGGTCTGGACGCCATACTCTTGCTGCAGCAGGCGAATGGTGTCGATAGTGTAGGACTTGCCTGGCCGACGGATTTCCACGTCCGAGATAGCGAGAGAGGAGTCTGAGGCGATGGCAAGGCGGACCATCTCATAGCGGTCTGAGGCCGGCGCCAGACTATCGTTCGGCTTATGGGGAGGGTGACTCGTGGGAATGAAGAGGATTTGGTCGAGCCCGAGAACCTCGCGTGTTTGGCGCGCAATGGCTAGGTGCCCATTGTGCACAGGGTTGAAACTGCCTCCGAGTAGGCCGAGACGAAGGGGGCCAGAGTGTTGAGTGCTGGATGTTGAGGGCTGAGATTCAGAATCTGGTGACATCATTTCTCAGCATTCAGCACTCACGTCTAGAGTATCACCAGGTTGTCTCGGTGGATGACTTCCTCGTATTCCTGCGGGCCGAGTCGCTGCTGGATCTCGATCGTTTTGAGCCCTTTGATCTGTGCCAAGGTGTCAGAGGAGAAGTTCACGAGTCCTTTGGCGAACTCTTTGCCATCTTGGTCGAGGCAACTGACCGCATCTCCCGTATCGAACGGACCGCTGACCTCCAGAATACCTGAAGCCAACAGGCTCTTGCCCCGTCGGGCCAGCGCTTCGACGGCTCCGAGGTCGAGTGTCAGGGTCCCTCGCGGCCTGAGGGTGAAGGCGATCCAATGTTTGCGGCTGGTGAAGCGACGTTCCTTCGCGAGGAAGAGGCTGCCGCCTGATCCGCCGGCTAATACGCGTGGAAGGAGGCCGGCTTCTTGCCCGTTCAAGATCAAGGTAGCCACTCCGTACTTACTGACTTTCTTAGCCGCCTGGACTTTCGTGGCCATACCCCCGGTACCTTCGAAAGAGCTGGAGACGCCGGCCCGCTGTTCAATTTCCTCGGTAATGTCAGGGATCAACGGAATCAGCGTGGCTGCAGGGCTCTTGCGCGGATCCTCGGTAAAGAGGCCGTCGATATCGGACAGGATGATCAACAGTTCGGCATCGACCAGATGGGCTACCTCGGCAGCCAGGGTATCGTTGTCTCCCACACGGATTTCATCCACGGCCACCGTATCGTTTTCGTTGATGATAGGGATCACGCCGAATCCAATCAACGCACTGAGGGTGTGGCGTGCATTGAGAAACCGCCGTCGGTCGGCGAGGTCGTGATGAGTGAGTAGGATTTGCGCGACCTTGACGTCGAGTCGCTCAAACGATTTTTCGTATGCCCACATGAGCCGGCTCTGGCCGACAGCCGCGGCCGCTTGCTTCACGGGGAGGCTCTTGGGGTATTCCTTCAGGCCTAATTTCTTGATGCCGGAGACAATCGCGCCGGAGGAGACGATCAAAACTTCACGTCCGCTCGACCGGAGGGCTGCAATCTCATCCGCGAGCCGATCGATCTGTTCCGGGCGCAGCCCTGTGTCTCGGGACGCGACGAGACTGCTCCCGATTTTGATGACGATGCGGGTGGCGTGCTTTAGGAGCTGATCTCGCATGGTGTGGCTCGAAGTCGCGCAACCTGTTGACCTACATAGTTGACGAGTTCCGTTAACCCGTCTCTCGTGGCGGCAGAGATCGGGAGGCACGTATAACGATGACGCTTGCAATATTTCTGCAGCTCGCGCAGACGCGCGCCGTCTCCAACCACGTCGATCTTTGTGGCGACCACCGCAAAGGGGCGTGTGATGATCGGCTCATCGTAGGCGGCCAATTCTTGACGCATGACCTCGAAACTCTTGACCGGTTCCTCGGGGGCCCATTCTGACACGTCGATCATATACAGCAAAAACGACGTGCGTTCGATATGCCGGAGAAATCGGAGTCCCAGTCCCTTGCCTTCATGGGCGCCTTCGATGATTCCGGGAATGTCTGCGACGGCGAAACTTCCTTTTTCTCCCCAGCGAACGATCGCCAGATTTGGGGTCAGGGTGGTAAAAGGATAATCGGCGATCTTCGGTCGTGCCGCCGAGATTGCGGATATGAGTGTCGATTTTCCGGCATTGGGAAAGCCCACAAGTCCGACATCGGCCAACAGTTTCAGCTCAAGTTTGAGCGACCGTACTTCGCCGTCGGTGCCGGTTTCAAAGTTCGTAGGCGTGCGGTTGGTCGAGGTCGCGAAATGGTTATTCCCTCGCCCCCCCCGTCCGCCGCGAGCGGCCACAAACCGCTGTCCAGCGGTAACCAGGTCGGCCAGCATCTCACCTGTCTGATCATCGAAGATGACGGTGCCGACAGGAAGGGTCACGACCACATCCTCTCCGGTCCTTCCGGAGCAATTGGCAGCGCCTCCCTGGCGACCGACTTCTGCTTCGTAGTGTTTTTGGTACCGGAGGTCGAGGAGCGTGGTCATGCGAGGGGACGCTTCAAACACGACATTGCCGCCGTGGCCACCGTCGCCGCCGTCAGGCCCGCCTCGGGGCACGAACTTTTCGCGCCGAAAACTGCATGCGCCGTCG
>CBDDRH010000093.1:0-6361 GCA_965233025.1 uncultured bacterium | reverse complement strand
GTGGCACTTCGTGCACCGCGCTTTATCCCGGAATAGGAGGAGGCCCTTTTGCGCCGATTCTGGAATGGCTCCTGCTTCCTGACCTTGATCGAACCGATCAGCCGGGCTATTGCCGGAGAGGACCGTGCGCTGGAAGCTGGCGATGGCCTTGCCCACCCTCTCCGTCGTGATGTTTTCATCGCCGAAGACTTGCTTGAAGAGTTTCCGATAGCCTGCGATTTTCATCATCTTCGCATTCATCACATCGTAGTTGGCAAAGCCGTGCTCGATTGGATTGGTAAACGGACCGACCGATTGGGCTTCCAATGTTTCGGCCCGGCCGTCCCAAAATTGGGCGCTGCTGAACACCCGGTTGAAGGATGCCGGCGCACTGCGGCCGCCCTTCTGGCCCTTGATGCCTGTAGAGACCGGCTTGCCGTCTGTAAACGCGTTTGTCGCCAGGTGGCAATTCGCGCACGCGATGGTGTTGTCCTGCGATAGCCGTTTGTCAAAAAACAATATCCGGCCCAACTCGACCTTCTCAGCCGTCAACGGATTGTCGGCAGGAATGACTACGGCAGTTTCTTCTAGGCCAAAAGGAATCGCGAGTTTGTAGTCGGCCGCCGTTGCCGCCCAAGGTGACAGCATTGTGACCGAGCAGATAGCCACGGCTCCGAGAAGGCTCTTGCGCAACAGAAAGGACCCTCTGAGACCTACTGGTTGGAGTTCGGGTTTCGGTATGGCTGACTTCATTGTGACTCCTTTCGTTTGGGTTGTCATGACGTTATGACCTTTGCCGTTGATGGGTTTTTAGTCGTTTCTGGTTGTCATCCGCGTGGTATCGAAGCATCCGAAGCTCTGAGCCGAGCGGTAGGTTTGCATGGCGCGGATCGTAGCTATCATGCTCTTTCTTTGCAAGTTCTTTTTTTCCAATTATCCCGAACTTTTTCAGGAGGTTTTCGGGCGCTAGGCAGGCGTAGCCTTGATGCCCTTCAGGCTTAGACCTAGGGTATGTGGCATCCCTCGTTCATCTAACCACGAGCTTCTTGGATCAGCAATGCGAAAATATCCGTCTGAAGATGGGCAGCTGTTTGCAGCAGCTAGCGTGGAGGAAGGTAACCTCTACTTTCGATGAAACGTATCTTCATAAGCAGTTGATATACAAAGACTCATCCTTGATCGATCTGCTCTATAGGTGAGTATCATCTCCCCGACGCGAGAACTTCCTTTATGCGAGAAGCAAGCTCAGGCGGTATCGGCATACTCTTAAAGGGAGGGACGTTTGAACCACCCGTATTTCCCTGTGGCACGAGACCGAGAGCAGTGCTCAGGGCAGCGCCGACGATGCGCAGCATCTGCCCCAGGCACTCTCGGACGTTACGCTGACGGATGCTCCAGAGGAGCATGTGCCAATGCGCACGGACATGCTCAACCGTCGATGCCTGCCCAAGCACGTGCGCACGTTCCAGATGCGAGAAAGCGATGTCGGGCTGCCCTCGTGATTCGGCTTCACGAGCCGCAAGAATCTCATGCTTCACGTACGGACGGATGCGGCGACCGAACTCGCTCATTCGCATCTCCTTGCCAGTTTGCTTCTGCCCAAACTACGTCGCCACGAACTTCAGCGCCACTCCGTTGATGCAGTAGCGCAGACCAGTTGGCTTGGGGCCGTCCTTAAAGATGTGTCCTTGATGCCCCTCGCAGCGTGCGCAGTGGACTTCAGTTCTGGGAAAGATCAATTTGTAATCGGTCGTGGATTCGACCACCCTGGGGTCGATCGGTTGCCAAAAACTGGGCCAGCCGGTTCCGCTGTCGAACTTGTGTTCGGAAGAATAGGCCGGGAGGTCGCATCCCGCGCAGTAGTAGACGCCGGCCTTCTTGTTGTCGTGCATGTTGTCGGTAAAGGGGCGCTCCGTATCCTCGTGCCTCAACACCCGGTAGGCCGCCTGCGAGAGGAGTTTCTTCCATTCTTCGTCGGTCTTCAGGACTTTGGTAATCGGGCCAATCTCAATCTTTGGCGGCATCGGTTTGCTCCTTTCTTGTGTAGTCGCTCCCGAACTGAGTAAGGGACCAAACGTATCCTTACACACGGATTGGTTGGGGAACAAGACTGCGTAGAAGCTCAGGGCGAGGCACGAGGGACGGATGAGACAACGGGGTTCGAGGTTCGAAGTGCGAAGTTTTCAGAACGTCGAACCTAGAACTTCGAACTTCCTGTTGTGCTTTTCTCGCACATCTCGCCCGTCACGCCCATTTACGCCGAGGCCGGGGCAATGCCCATTCCAAAGCGGAAGTTTCCGTCCCCCGCTGAATCATGGTTGAACGCAGCGGGGAGGACTTCCTCAATTCGTTCCACCAGAATGAAGGTTAGATTTTGGCGTACTTCCTGCGGCACGTCTTTGAGATCTTTTTCGTTCGCCTTCGGAAGAATAATCCGCTTGATGCCGGCGCGGTGAGCCGCCAGCACCTTTTCCTTGATCCCGCCGACCGGAAGGACCAATCCGCTGAGGCTGATCTCGCCGGTCATCGCGGTATCGCTACGGACGGCTTTTCCCTCGTATGAAGATGCCAGCGCGGTGGCCATGGTAATCCCGGCTGAGGGTCCGTCTTTTGGAATGGCTCCCGACGGCACGTGGATGTGGACGCCGTTGCGTTTGAAGCGCGAGATATCCAGTCCCATGCTTTCGGCATGCGACCAGAGATAGCTTCGGGCCGCGCGCGCCGATTCCTGCATCACATCGCCCAATTGCCCGGTGATCGTCAGCTCATGGCTGCCTGGGAGCAGTGTGGTTTCGATATAGAGAACATCCCCGCCGGTCGGAGTCCAGGCGAGTCCTGTCGCCACGCCGGCCGGCAATACTTTGCGGGCTTCTTCCGGCATGAATCGTTCTGAGCCCAGCCACTCTCCGAGCACATCAGCTTCAATGGTCATGGGCCGACGAGCTTCTCCATCCGGCAGATCGGCGAAGGCCAACGCGACTTTTCTTGTCAGTCTTCCCAGCATCTGTTCGAGTTGACGCACCCCGGCTTCTCTGGTGTATCGGCTGATGACGAGATTCAACACGTCATCCGACAATAGCGCCTGGCTCGCGTCGAGGCCTGCTTCCTTGAGCCGCCTTGGCCACAAATAGCGGCGGGCGATCTCGGCCTTCTCCCGTTCGCTGTAGCCTTGAAGGCGGATAATCTCCATTCGATCCAACAAGGGTTGGCTGACCGTATCGAGTGTGTTCGCTGTCGTAATGAAGAACACCTTCGAGAGGTCGAACGGCAGATCCAGATAGTGATCGCGGAACGTATGGTTCTGCGCTGGATCGAGGATCTCCAAAAGCGCGGCAGCGGGATCGCCCCGGAAGTCACGGCCCATCTTGTCGACTTCATCGAGCATCAACACAGGATTGTTGGCGCCGGCTCGGCGCACGGCCTGGATAATCCGGCCCGGTAGCGCGCCGACGTAGGTCCGGCGATGGCCGCGCAGTTCTGCTTCATCGTGCACGCCGCCCAGACTGAAGCGGTCGAAGGTGCGACCCATGGCTCTCGCGATGGACTGCCCCAAGCTGGTCTTCCCGACGCCTGGAGGGCCGACCAGGCAGAGGATGGGCGCCTTGGCCGTCGGGTTCAGTTTCAACACGGCCAGGTGCTCGACGATCCGTTCCTTGACTTCTTTGATGCCGTAATGGTCGTCTTCGAGCACCTGACGCACCTTGCTCAACTCCAACCCATCCTCCGAAGCTTTCTTCCAGGGAAGTTCCAGCACCAGATCGAGATAGGTCCTGAGGACTTGATGGTCAGGCGAGGAAGGTGGCACTTTCGCCAACCGGGCGAGTTCCCGTTCCACTTCCTTTCGCACATGTTCGGGAAGATCAGCGTCCTGAATCTTCTTTTTGAGATCGGTGATCTCGTTGCCTTCTCCCTCGCCCTCGCCGAGTTCCTCTTGAATCGTCTTCAGCTGTTCACGGAGGATATACTCCCGCTGGCTCTTGCCGATCTTGGTTTGAGCGTCATTGGTGATTTTTTCCCGCAATTGCAGTATCTGGATTTCCTTCGAAAGGGCCCCATATAGCGATCGCAACAGCTCAATCGTGGAAGAACTTTCAAGCAGCTTTTGCTCGTCCTGCAAGGTGAGATTGAGAAGCGAGGCCACGCGATAGGCCAAGGAGACGGGATTGTCCTCATTACTGAAGGCCGCCGCGGCTTCCTGGATACCAGGCGCCTGAATCAATCGAGGAAGGTCTGTCACCAATTCCTGGATGGCTCTGTGGAGGGCCTGGACTTCGGTGCCCTGGCCTTCGGGATGATCGAGTCGCCGAGCCTGCACAAGAAGGCACGGATGTGTTTGTTCGACTTTGAGTAACGCGACACGCTCAAGTCCTTGTACGAGCACATGGATCGTGCCTTCCTCTGACCGACCGATCTGTTTCACGATGGCCTTCGTGCCGATCGTGTACAGCTCGTCGAGTCCCGGCTCTTCGGTCAGGGGGTCGCGTTGCGCGACCACGATAATCGTCTTTTCTTCAGTTTTCGTCGCCGCCTCTACGGCAGCAATCGACCGTGCACGCCCAACCGTCAAAGGCATCATGACGCCAGGAAATAGCACGGTGCGTTTAATCGTGAGGACCGGTAGCGTGACGGCGAGTGTCTCGTTATTCATGTGTGCATCCCTTCGCTCGGCCGGTGAAAAGACGCGGAACGACTATGTAACAACCAGATAGCTTCTGCCGAACACAAGTCAAGGGAGGGAATGAAGGAATCGTGATAACTACATGCAAACACAGGAATGAGGCAGGATCAAGGCCACAACTCCTTTCTATTTTACGATCACGATCTCCTGCGTGATGGCTTTAATCACTTGTGCCGTCTGGCCTTTCGGCACGAAGACGTGAATCTTTGCCGTGAGCTCGATCAGATCACCGTCCTGCGGCAGCTTCATCGCTCCAGCAAAACAGCTCCCTAGATTTTCCACGGGTAAAGAACCGGTATCGTCGACTAAGACAAAAGTAGCCATGCCGTACAGAAAGCGGCAGCGTCTTCTTCTCACCGGCGTCGGCGGGAGAGCCTGCATCCCCTCCACTTTCCCAACGACCGTTACCGAATGCATATGGTATGACGCATGATACTGGTGGAGTTGCCCAATCGTCAGGCGCTCGGCGGCCATTGAACTGCCCGTCCAAGCCAATACGACGGCCAACCCCCAGGGCAGCACGCTCTGCCAAGTCAGAAGCCTCATGACTCGACCCTACCGCCGGAACCTAGCCCGCATTATTCATGACAATTCGTCGCGAAATCGCGGAGCCGCGTCGTGAGACCGGCGCGTGGAGCCCGGAGGCCCTGAGGCGTACTCGTGCAGTACGTCGAAGGTCCGAGGGGCGAGCCCGCCGGCCGCAGGCTCGTCGGAACAGCGGATCGGCGATTGCAGCAGAAGAGCCATGAATAATGCGGGCTAAGAGCGTCAAGAAAGAAGGCGTGGCTTGCTCCCGTGAAACGTAAAAGGTGAAACGTTTTTCCTGAGTAGGGGAAGCTCTCATGCTGAATGGTGAACATTCAAGGATGAGGGACGGATTCTGCGGGCTGATCGCGTCTATGACGAGAAACGAGGGCAAGTTAGAGGCGGTGGGCGGGCAGTAGGACAGCATGCGTGATTGCAAGACTTGACCCCCAAGCTTCAAGACTTGACCCCCAAGCTTCAAGACTTGACCCCCAAGCTTGGTTGGTTCAAGACTTGACCCCCAAGCTTGGTTGGTTGACGGCTGATCGCGTGGACCGATCAATGGTTCCTGGAACCTTTTTCAGTCCTCTCCATCACGCTAGATCTGTCTCGCCAAATTCTAAAAATGTCTTGCCTGACGCCCCGAGGATGAAGAGGCCGCAGAATTTGCTGAGCGCTTGCTTGCTCAGTGTGTCACAAAAATACTCTGTGACACGCGGTAGGTCTGTTGGATAGAGAATGGTGTCGTTAAAGACAATGGCAAGGAGGGTTCCTGGCGCGTAGTCCTTGCCTGCTTTGTTGGCCACGCGTTCGTCACAGGTAGTGAATAGCGTATCGAGGAAGATTTGATGATCCACGAATTCGGGATGAATTTGGACCTGCCCGTTGCCGTCGCGCCAGACGGAGCCAGTCATGGACGCTTCCCCCTGTTGGGCGAGGTGTTCCATTCGTAAGGCGAGATCGTAGTTTCTATATGTGCTCGTGAATTCAACCCGCTGAATGTGCTCGTCACCGGATGCCGTGCTGATTATCTCGGCATCGTAGTTCTGATTGCCGATCTTCGGGCAGAGAAAGAAGCCGGGTCTCCCAAGATATTTATGACGGGCCAGATGCCCAAGAGGCCTGATTTCTTCGTAGAATGCTTTGATGAGTATCTCCTCCTCACCAGCGTAGTCTTTC